>JACDEP010000006.1:0-17168 GCA_013816325.1 Methylotenera sp. | reverse complement strand
ACCGTGACTACTGGGACAAACAAGGGTATAAACGTGACCGCGATGATCATAATGACCACGACCGTGGCGGAAATGACCATGGCGGTGGGGGCAAAGATCATGGCAATGGACATGGTAAAGGTAACCATTAGTTAACAAAGTAAAAAAAGCCAGCGTCAGCTGGCTTTTTTTATGCGGATAATTACGACACCAACGCTAATTGTTGCTGCATATACTCCAGCGGTTTGCGCTTAAACCCGCTTTTGGCATATTGGTGCCAGCGACCAACAACAAAACAGATTAACAAGTTGGCTTTTGCTTCAATGTCACCTTGATTACCGATTTGTGTTTCCGCGATACGCAGACTTTGTTTGAGGGTAACCTCAATGCGGTCATAAAGCTGATTGATGCGTAATTGCAGGCTGTCGTCTTCATTCACCAATGCGTCGCCAATAAGCACGCGAGTCATGCCTGCATTTTTTTCAGCAAATGCAAGCAGCATGGTAATAGTGCGCTGGATTTGTTTTTGACCGTCAGTTTCTTCAGTGCTGATTTTATTAATCAGGCCAAAAATCGTCTCTTCAATAAACTCGATCAATCCCTCAAACATCTGTGCTTTGTTAGCAAAGTGACGGTAGAGTGCAGCCTCTGAAACATCCAGTTTTGCTGCTAATGAAGCCGTAGTGATCTTCTCGCGTTTAGGGGATTCCAGCATCTTCGCCAGAGTTTCCAAGATTTGTTGTTTGCGTTCGCAAGCCATATTTCCTTCCCTGATTATTTTTTTGATTATGGTGATTATGGTGATTGAGGTAATGCTTTTTGAGGATTATAGCTTAATGTGAGTAAGTGCTAACACTCCGTTTATTCTATAGTCTATATAGCAAGGTTTATGCAAACGCTTGCTCACCCAGATGGTTTTCATGCCCAGCCGTTTAGCCGTCATGAGTGCAGGTAAGTTATCTTCCAACATCACACAATCGCTGCCTTTTGCCCTGATAGTTTTCAACAGTATTTCAAAACCGCGCACCGATGGCTTAGCATGAAAACGTGCTGATTCCACACTAAATACCAACTCAAAACAATCACCGATGCCTAATAGATCCAGCACGCGAAGCGCATAGTTTCGTGGGGCATTGGTGAAGATGACTTTACGCCCATATAGGTTTTGTAGTATGTGCCGCAAGCGCTTGGTCTGCAATACCATTTCAGGCAGCGTGATTAATTGATGGGTTTCATGTAGGAAATGGTAGGGGTCAACACCATGATGCCTCATCAGGCCTTTTAATGTAGCGCCATAAATGCGCCAGTAATGTTGGCGTAGTTGATATGCAGCTAGCTCATCCATTTCCAGGTGACTCATGATGTATTGCGTCATGGCGCGACTCATCACTGGAAAAATGTGCGCGGAGGCATTGTGTAGAGTGTCATCTAAATCGAATATGTAGACTTTAGACGACATTATATTAGCCTATAGGATGTAGCTGGGAAGCGGCGGCAACGAGTAACTGACGCTAACAGTGGGATTGTTACGGCAAAGAAGTTGTGAGGAAGCCAACAAAGTATCAGCAAATAGTGAAGGCTAAGATTATTTGGCTTTGATTAATGTGCCTACACCTTCGTCCGTTAACACCTCTAAAAGCAGAGCATGCTCCACACGGCCATCAATGATGTGAACAGATTTAACGCCACTACGTGCTGCGTCTAGCGCAGAGCTGATTTTCGGCAACATACCACCGGAAAGGGTGCCATCTGCAACCAAGTCATCAATCTGTTTTGGCGTCAAACCAGTTAGTAACTTGCCGCTTTTATCCAATACACCAGGTGTGTTAGTGAGCAGGATCAACTTTTCCGCGCCCAATATTTCAGCCAATTTTCCCGCTACTACGTCAGCATTGATGTTATAGGTTTCTCCGCCTTCACCTACACCGATTGGCGCAACTACCGGTATAAAATCCCCAGTGTCGAGGAAATTGATAATGCTGGGGTCTATACCGGTGATTTCGCCCACTTGGCCGATATCGATCATTTTAGTCCGGTCATTGATGTCTTCCATCAGCAATTTTTGTGCATGGATAAAATTGCCATCCTGGCCAGTTAAGCCAACTGCCTTGCCGCCATGACGGTTAATCAAGTTAACGATTTCTTTGTTCACCTGACCGCCCAATACCATTTCTACCACATCCATGGTTTCGTCATCAGTTACACGCATGCCCTGAATAAACTCACCTTTCTTACCTAGCCTATCCAGCATCTCATTAATCTGCGGCCCGCCACCATGCACCACCACCGGGTTCATGCCTACCAGTTTGAGCAATACCACATCTTGTGCAAAGCATTCTTTCAGATGATGATCCGTCATTGCATTGCCGCCATATTTAATGACAATAGTCTTATCGAAAAAGCGTTTGATATAGGGCAGTGCCTCTGCCAATGTTTGCGCTTTTTGTGTAGGTAATGTTTCGTTTAGCATAATGTAACTCGTGATTTTTCGAGGTTAATGTTGTAATGAAAGGAATTGTATCAAACCATTCCCACAATCACTAAAAATGCCTACTAAAGCGTTTTGTAAAAGACCTTAGATTTCCGCTGGAAGTTATACAAGCTTTGCTTTTCAGTGGGCAGCTTTTCTACATTCTGTTCAACAAAACCGCGCTCCAAGAACCAATGTTCGGTCCGAGTGGTGAGGCAAAATAAGGTTTTGCATCCTTGTTGCTTAGCTCGCTCTTGGCAATAGTTAAACAACTTGTCGCCCCGGCCACCGCCCCGGTAAGCCGGATCTATGGCTAAGCAAGCAAACTCCGCAGTTTTTTCAGTTGCAAAAGGGTATAACGCAGCGCAGCCAATTACGCGACCATCATGTTCCATTACATAAAAATGGTTGATTTCCATTTCAATGCGTTCCCGGCCACGTCGCACCAAAATGCCTTCATTTTCTAAAGGTTCAATGAGTTTCAAAATGCCACCCACATCCTCAATATCTGCTTGACGCATGCTTTCAAGAGTAAGTTCGGTCACCATTGTGCCGATACCGTCATGCGTAAATAGCTCTTGGATAATGGCGCCATCGATATGCCGTGATATCAAGTGCGTGCGTGCTACGCCATGCTCACAAGCTCTTACTGCGGCGGGCAGATAATAATTGATATCTTCCGAAATATGGATGGCTTGCTCGTTATCTTGAACGTTCCGTAGCAGGTTTTTGGCTTTTTCTGCGGTCATCTCACGCAGCAACTCACCGCGTAAGTTATGTACGCCTTCGGAATCCATCAAGAAGATCAGCTTATCGGCATCCAGCGCAATCGCCGCACTTACGGCAACGTCTTCTAGACTCAAATTAAAAGCCTCTCCTGTTGGCGAATAACCAAGCGGGGAGAGCATCACCAATTCACCGTCATCCAACCGTTTTTGTATGCCGATAGCATCAACTCGGCGTACTTCACCGGTATGCTGTAAATCAATGCCTTCACGCACACCTAGCGGTTTGGCAGTTACAAAGTTGCCGCTCGCCACGCGAATATCAGAACCTGCCATCGGGGAGTTGACCAAACCCATTGATAATAATGCCTCGATTTCTACTCGGATAGCGCCGTTAGCTTCTTTTACGGCTTCCATCGCATCGTCATCAGTGACTCGCAAGCCATTGACTAGCTTGGTTTCCAGCTTCGCGCGTCTCAACCGGTGTTCAATCTGGGGGCGAGCCCCATGCACCAATACCAGCCTAACTTCCAAGCTGGCTAATAGATTTAAGTCGTGCGAAAGCGCCACAAATTGCTTGTCATTAACGACCTCGCCACCAAAGGCGATGACAAATGTCCGCCCGCCGAATGCATGGATATAAGGCGCAGCAGAGCGGAACCAATGAACGAAATCCTTAGCCAATACGTGCGGCCTTTTATTCGTTGGTAATTTATTATTGCTGCTGGAGTTAACGAGGTAAGCTTGACTGTTTTCTTGCGCACTTAAGGCATCGTCACTTTGCATATACAAATAAGCCGGCGAGCAATCTAGAGCTTCGGCAATTTTGCGTAGCATAGTTTCAGAAACACCTAACTCACCGCGTTCAATGCGAGACAAATTGCCGGCATCTGCTTGAATAGTGCCGGCAAGGGATTGCAAAGTGATATTCAGTGATTTTCGCCGTTTACGTATTGATGAACCTAAAGTCATATAAACCATTATTAATGTAATTTTTACAAAATAATAATATATTTATGTAAAAATTGCAAATAACTATTTAAAATCTCCCCATAAGGTTTGTATCGCTGAAAGCGCAGTTAAAGCCGCTGTTTCAGTTCTTAATATACGCGGCCCAAGAAGGATTGATTGGAAACCTTGCATAACTGACAGTGCAATCTCTTCATTAGTCAGGCCGCCTTCAGCACCTATCAACAAATAAATTTCACCGCTGGGCTTGGCGATGGTATGTAGAGTTTGATTGGCATCCGGCGTTAAGGTAATTTTACAAGCTTCAGGTTTGGCTGTTTTAGCCAAGTGTAAGAACAGGTTACTAAAACTGAGTGGTGCATTTACTTTGGGTACAAATGCCCGGCCTGATTGTTCACAAGCTGATATGGCGATATTCTGCCAATGTTCGGTGCGCTTCTCTGCCCGCTCTGCCGAGAGCTTTACCACACTGCGCTGGCTTGTCACGGGCTGTATGCATTTAACGCCTAACTCCACCGCTTTTTGTATAGTGAAATCCATGCGGTCACCCGCTGAAATGGCCTGTAACAAAGTGATATCTAGCGGTGATTCGTTTTGCACTGCAACGGCATTATTAATGGAAGCCAACACCTTGTTTTTAGTAATAGATGTTAGCTCGCAGCCGTAATCAAAGCCATCGCCATTGAAAACTGTCGCTTTATCTCCTATGTTTAACCGAAGGGCCTTGGTGGCATGAGTGGCCGCGCTTTCACAAAGCTGGAATGTACCGCCGATAGCAAGCGTTTCATTAGTGTAAAAACGTAGATTAGCCATGAATAGAATGTATCTGATGCAAACTAGAAAGTGATAATATAAACATATCGATTTAGGTAAATAAGTATAAGCAAGCGAGTATAACTGAGTGAGTATAGCTAAGTTAATACCATAAAAATGGTAAGGAGAAGAAAATGGCTAGTTTAAATCCACCTGTATGTAATTTCGGCCAACCCGCAGCTGATTTCAATTTGATCGGCACCGATGGCAAGCGTTACTCTTTAGCGAACAGTGCTGGTAAAAATGGCCTGCTGGTCATGTTTATCTGTAATCACTGCCCATATGTAAAAGCAATCAAAACGCGCTTGGTAGCCGATTGCCGTGATTTATTGAAATATGGTATTAAGACCATCGCCATTCAAAGCAATGACACAGAAAATTACCCTGAAGACTCTTACGAGCGCATGATAGAAGAAGCGAAAATGTACGACTTCCCGTTTCCTTATATGCTAGACGAGACCCAGGAAGTAGCTACAGCTTATGGTGCAGTCTGTACACCAGATTTCTTCGGTTTCAATGCCAATTTAGAGCTGCAATACCGCGGCCGTTTTGATGCCGCTGGCCGAGGCGAGCCTCCGGTGGATAATCCGCGAGATTTGTTTAATGCCATGAAATTGATCGGCGAAAATGGCAAAGGCCCAAGTCAGCAAATAGCCAGCATAGGTTGTAGCATCAAATGGTTTGCGGAAGAATCCATTTAACTTAACAAAAAAAGAGCACGAGCAAAAAATGAGCACAGATAAAGATTCAGCCAAATTAAAGTGGGGCATCCTAGGCGCAGCAAGGGTAAACGAGCGTTTACTGCCCGCAATTATCGAGGCATCAAATTCGCAGTTGGTCGCCATCGGCAGTCGCCGTGCTGGAGCTGCTAAAGAAACCTTGCAGAAATACGCGCCATGCTATGCCGATACCGTGCAATGTTATGACGATATGGACGCGTTGATTAATGACCCTAACGTGCAGGCTATCTACTGCCCCATGGCCAATCATGAACACGCCGAATGGGCGCTTAAAGCCATTAACTCGGGTAAACATGTGCTCATTGAAAAACCCATGGCACTCACAGTAAAAGATATTGAAGCCATTGAAGCTGCGGCTGCTAAAAACAAGGTAAAGGTGATGGAAGGCTTCATGTACCGCTTTCACCCACAACATGCCCGCATTAAAGAAATCGTGGAATCTGGCCTCATTGGCAATGTGCTTTCAGTCCGGGCCTCTTATTCATTTTTAATGCGCCCGGCACGTATGTACCGCATTGCCAGCAGCTTTAAGCAAGGCGGCGGTGCCATGTGGGATATCGGCCCTTATGCCATTCATTCATTGCGTTGGGCCATGAGTTTAAGCAATGGAGCAAAAAATGGTAACCCGGTAGAACCAATCTCAGTCGTCGCACATGCGAAACTGAATGATGCGGGCGCTGATATTGTTACTAGTGGTGTGCTGGATTTTGGCCCGGATCATGAAGGTCGCGCACGCTTTGGCCATTTCGACGTAAGCTTTGAGCGCAGCCGCAAATCAGAGTACGAAATCATAGGGACCAAAGGCTGGGTTAAATGCCACGCTGCTTGGGTATTCCAGAACGACGTACCGGTAATCTCATGGGCGTTGGAAGATGGTAAATATGCTGAAGAACGCTTTGCCCCAAGCAATCATTTCACCTTAGAGATCGAGCACTTCAGTGAATGCGTATTGAACGATAAGGCGCCTTACCTTACGTTTGAAGATGCGAAAGCAAATTGCAGGGCGATTGAGATGGTGCTTCAAGCAACTGCTAAATAAAAGCCGAGCATTCGCAACACTTAAATGCTTCAAATAAACATCCCGCCTGAAGCCTCAATCCTCTGTGCATTGACCCAGCGGTTTTCATCAGAAAGTAGTTAAGCGATTACGCCACCAATATCATCTGGTAAGCCCACACGGCCTAAGGCAGTTTGCCCTGCAACAAAGCTATTCATCTGCGCGTTATCACGTACTGCACCGCCGCCAAAGTCCGTTTCTATAGCGCCTGGCGCAATGACATTCACAGCAATGCCTCGCGGACCGAGTTCTTTGGCCATGTATTTAGTCAATGTCTCGATGGCGCCTTTCATGGCGGCATAAGCGGCAAAGCCCGGTAAGGCAAAGCGTGTTAGGCCTGTGGATACGTTGACAATACGGCCACCATCAGCAATAAGTGATAACAATCTTTGGGTAAGGAAGAACACGCCTTTGAAGTGGATATTCATGAGTTAGTCAAATTCATCTTCAGTAGTCTCTGCAAAGGTAGCGTGAATGCCAATCCCGGCGTTATTTACCAGGAAGTCAAAATGGTCGGTACTCCATTTATCTTTTAACGTTTTTTTAACTTGCTCTGCAAATTCAATAAAAGATTTGGTATTTCCCACATCCAGCTGTAAGGCGATGGCTTTGTGCCCAAGTTGTTCGATTTCCTTAACGGTTTTATCTGCATCAGCCTGCTTGCTATTGTAAGTAAGAATGATGTCATTACCTTTTTTGGCGAGTGCTAAAGCCGCATTGTTACCCAAACCTCGACTGCCGCCCGTAATGAGTGCAATTTTGCTATCCATTTTTATTTGCTATCCATTTTTAAGCCCTTAAGTCTATTACATGCGGATTACCAAATAAAACACGGGGCAATTGCCCCGTGAAAGTTCCCCTGAATAGCTACTGTAAACTTTGGAGTAAAACAGTAGCGAAAGGGCTACTTACTTAAGATGCTATCGAAAGTAGTTACTCAACTACGATTTCGTTTTTAACAGAAGTTACACCTTTGGTGCTTTTAGCGAGATTAACTGCTTTATCGGCTTCAGCTTTAGTTTTAGCCATCCCTGATAGTGTCACTACGCCTTTGTTGTCTGTATCTACTTTAACGTGAGTAGCGCTTACAGCTTTGTCTTTGGCAAACTCTGCTTTTACTTTAGTAGTAATTACACTGTCGCTTAATTCAGTTTTTACTGAATCGTTGTCTGCTGCAAATACAGCTACAGGCATAGCTAAAGCACCGATAAGTAAGAGACTGGTAAGATTTGCTTTCATAATATTATTTCCTTTTTTTGAAAAATTTGGTGTGTGTAAACACAAATCTTATTTTATAGGGCTAAAAAAAATAGCTAAGAGGCGATTTCTTAAATTAATGTAGGAATTCTCTGACCGTGTAAACGCATCTAGATGTGGATTTCATTAGATCAGTTTTAGATTTATTTTTACGAATAGTTATAGTCCATACGTACCCATTTACTGATGTTCTACTTGCCGAAAAAGGCTATCTAAGCAATAATTTAACCTTTGTAAAAATCCGGTCCCTAGAATCGGTTTTTTGAAGAATTCAATCAAGGTTTTGTAAGATTTTTCTGTATAAAGTTGATCTTCAAATCATGCGTTTGATTAAGTTAATTTTTGAGGGAGATAGCAATGGCAACACGTAAAGACCTAGCTAACGCAATCCGTGCGTTGTCTATGGATGCGGTACAAAAAGCGAACTCAGGCCACCCAGGTGCGCCTATGGGCATGGCAGAGATTGCCGAAGAATTATGGAATAACCATTTAAGCCATAACCCGAAAAATCCAAGCTGGGCTAATCGTGATCGCTTCGTGCTTTCCAACGGCCACGGTTCTATGTTGATTTATTCATTGTTACACCTGACCGGTTATGCATTGCCAATCGAAGAGATTAAGACGTTCCGTCAGTTGCATTCAAAATGTGCTGGTCACCCGGAATACGGTTATGCACCTGGCGTTGAAACTACTACAGGTCCATTAGGTCAAGGTATTGCTAACGGTGTTGGTTTTGCGATGGCTGAAAAATTATTGGCTCACCAATTTAACAAACCAGGTCATGACATCGTTGATCACAGCACCTACGTGTTCTTGGGTGATGGCTGTATGATGGAAGGTGTTTCCCACGAGGCTTGTGCACTAGCGGGTACTTGGGGCTTGGGTAAACTAACAGCATTCTGGGATGACAACGGCATTTCTATCGATGGCCATATTGAAGGCTGGTATACAGATGACACAGCGAAACGTTTTGAGTCATATGGCTGGCACGTTCAGTCGGTAGATGGCCATGATGTTGCCGCTATCGGCGCTGCCATTGCTGCAGCTGAAAAAGTAACAGACAAACCATCATTGATCTGCTGTAAAACAGTGATTGGTATGGGTTCACCAAACAAATCAGGTTCACATGATTGCCACGGTTCTGCATTAGGTGACGTTGAAGTTGCTGCTACACGTGCAAACATCGGCTGGAACCACGAGCCATTTGTAATCCCACAAGACGTATACGATGGTTGGGATGCAACCGCTAAAGGCGCTAAAGCTGAAGGCGACTGGAACGCTAAGTTCGACGCATATGCTAAAGCTTTCCCAGCTGAAGCTGCAGAATTTAAACGCCGTATGGCAGGTGACTTACCAGCTAACTGGACAGAAGTAACGAATGCGATCATCGCTGCAACCAATGAAAAAGCTGAAGGCATTGCAACACGTAAAGCATCACAAAACGTAATCGGTGCATTGGCTCCATTGTTACCAGAGTTCTTAGGAGGCTCAGCTGACTTAACTGGTTCAAACTTAACTTCAACTGGTAGCTTTGTGCACGTTGATGCTAAGAAACCAGGTAACTACATTTCATACGGAGTACGTGAATTCGGCATGTTCGCAATCATGAACGGTATGGCATTGCACGGTGGTTTGATCCCATTCGGCGGTACATTCCACATGTTCTCTGACTACGCGAAGAGTGCATTGCGTATGGCTGCATTGATGAAGCAACGCGTTATAGCGGTGTTAACTCATGACTCTATTGGTCAAGGTGAAGATGGCCCAACTCACCAACCAATCGAAAATACTGCCGGTTTACGCTTGATTCCAAATATGGATGTATGGCGTCCAGGTTCTTCAACAGAAACTGCTGTAGCCTGGGTTGCTGCAGTTGAGCGCAAAAATGGTCCTAGTAGCTTAGTGTTAAGCCGTCAAAACGTTGCAGGCATGAAACATGATGCTGCACAATTTGCTTTAATGCGCAAAGGTGGTTATGTAGTATCTGACGTTGCGGGTGCACAAGTCATCATTATCGCTAACGGCTCAGAGCTTGAGTTAGCTGTTAAAGCAGCGGCTGAGTTGAACGCTGCAGGCACTAAAGTACGCGTAGTTTCAATGCCATCAACCAACGTATTCGACCGTCAAGATAAAGCTTACAAAGACAGCGTGCTCACTCCAGGCGTAAAACGCGTGGCTGTTGAAGCTGGTGTAACTGACTTCTGGCGTAAATATGTAGGTTTGGAAGGTGCTGTAGTTGGTATCGATACATTCGGTGAATCTGCACCAGGTGGCGTATTGATGAAACACTTCGGCTTTACTGTAGAGAACGTTGTAGCGACCGTTAAATCGGTGCTTTAATTCTCTAGCAGTTCTTTAGCTAGTTAAATAAGGCACCTCTTTGGGTGCCTTATTTTTTTAACGGGTTGAATCTCAGTCCAATTATTAGAAACGTTTAGGAATTATCATGGCAATTCGAGTGGCAATTAATGGTTATGGTCGTATCGGGCGCATGGTGTTGCGTGCTTTGTATGAATCTGGTCGTAAGGATATCGTAATTATCGCGATCAACAGTGCAGGTGGTGATGCAGAATCCAATGCGCATTTGACACGTTACGATAGTGCCCATGGTCGTTTTCCGTTCGAAGTCGGTGTCGATGGCGATGACATGATTATTAATAGCCATAAGATTAAAACTTTTTCAACACGTAATCCTGCTGATTTGCCTTGGAAAGAACTGGCGATTGATATCGTCATGGAATGTACCGGTGCGTTCAATAGCAAAGCCAAATCTCAAGCGCACATTGATGCGGGCGCAAAAAAGGTATTACTATCAGCTCCTGGTGCTAATGATGTGGATGCGACCGTAGTTTATGGCGTGAACCATGAAGTAATCAAGGCCAGCCATACAGTGATTTCCAACGCTTCATGTACGACCAATGGCTTGGCCCCTATGGTGCAGCCATTGCATGAGAAGATCGGTGTTGTGAATGGTTTGATGAATACTATCCACTCATACACAAATGACCAGGTGCTGACAGATGCGCACCACACAGATATGCGCCGTGCACGTTCTGCAACCACTTCATTGATTCCTACCAAAACCGGCGCCGCAGCAGCGGTGGGCCTGGTATTGCCGGAATTGAATGGGAAATTGGATGGTTTTGCGATTCGCGTGCCTACACTTAACGTATCCCTAGTAGATTTAACTTTTACACCTTCACGTCCCACTACCAAAGAAGAAGTGAACCACATCATGCACGAGGCGGCTAGCAAAGGTCCGCTGAAAGGAATTTTGTCATATAACGAGGCGCCGCTGGTATCTATAGATTATAACCATACTGCCTACTCCTCAAACTTTGATGCGACGTTGACCAAGGTCACCAAAGATGGCATGTTGGTCAAGGTTTGCGCTTGGTATGACAATGAGTGGGGGTTTAGCTGTCGCATGTTAGATAATGCTGTCGCGATGATGGCGGCCAAATAAAACTCATGAGTTGAGCGCATTGCTGTGTTACTTCGGTACTCTAGCCCTGCGCAGTACTTGATGTACTGTCTTAGGCTATGCGTTCTTGTGCTCCTGCATCTCAATCAATGAGTTTTCTAAGAAAGTAAGTATGAACGTTATTAAAATGACTGATTTGGATTTAAACGGCAAGCGCGTATTGATTCGCGCTGACTTGAACGTACCTGTAGCCGATGGCAAAGTCACATCAGATGCACGGATTACCGCTTCAATGGCAACCATTAAATATGCTCTTTCCAAAGGTGCAAAAGTCATGGTGACTTCGCACTTAGGTCGTCCTGAAGAAGGCGTTTATTCTGAAGAAAATTCACTCCAACCAGTAGTAGATGTCATTTCAGCTAAATTAAATAAACCAGTACGTCTAATCAAAGATTGGATAGATGGAAATTTTGAAATCGATTCCGGTGAACTAGTGATTCTTGAAAACTGTCGATTTAATAAGGGCGAAAAAAAGAGTACTGATGAGTTGTCACAAAAATATGCCAAGCTCTGTGATGTGTTCGTGATGGATGCTTTTGGCACCGCGCATAGGGCTGAGGCATCTACCCATGGTGTAGCGAAATTCGCACCTGTTGCAGCCGCGGGGATTTTGTTAGTAAATGAGTTAGAAGCGTTAACGAAAGCCTTATTAAGCCCTGCACGGCCTATGGTTGCAATTGTGGGAGGCAGCAAAGTTTCTACCAAATTGACTGTGCTGGAAAGCTTATCCGAAAAAGTTGACCAGATGGTTGTCGGTGGTGGCATTGCCAATACCTTCCTGAAAGCAGCTGGCAATGAGATAGGTAAGTCCTTATGTGAAGATGATCTGGTGCCCACTGCGCGGGCATTAATGACAAAAATGTCTGAAAGAGGCGCAGCAGTACCAATAGCAGTAGATGTTGTGTGTGGTAAAAAGTTTGATGCAAACGAGCCAGCAATCAAGAAAGACGTGGCTGCTGTACAAGCCGACGATATGATTTTTGATATTGGCGCGAAATCTGCTAATGAATTAGCAGAGATTATCAAGAATGCAGGGACGGTTGTTTGGAATGGCCCGGTTGGGGTATTCGAATTTGATCAGTTTGGCGAAGGTACCAAGACGATTGCCAATGCCATTGCTAATACCAAAGCGTTTACATTAGCAGGTGGTGGCGATACGATCGCCGCAATCCAAAAGTACGATATTTATGACAAAGTGTCTTATATCTCTACTGCTGGCGGCGCATTCTTAGAGTTCTTGGAAGGTAAAAAATTACCGGCAGTGGAAATCTTGGAATTACGAGCGAATACTGTTAATTAACGGCCCTTACAACTCCATGACAAAGGGGCTTTTAGCCCTTTTTTGTTTTGAGACACCCAGGTTGACTTTTGAATATTACTTAAATTAGTAAAAAAAGGCGCATAGTGAATTTGAGAAAAACAAAAATAGTTGCAACCCTAGGACCCTCTTCCAGTAGTGAAGAAATGCTGGCGCGAATGATTACGGCCGGTGTAAATGTAGTGCGGCTGAATTTTTCTCACGGCGCAGCGATAGATCATATCAATCGTGCTGATATTGTACGCAGCATTGCCTTGAAGTTAGGACGACCCGTAGGCGTGCTATGTGACTTGCAAGGTCCAAAAATCAGAATCGGTAAGTTTGAATTAGGTAAAGTCACTTTGAAAACCGGCGATATTTTTGTGTTAGATGCTGATTGCGAACTGGGTAACCAATATGAAGTTGGCTTAGACTATAAAGGCCTTCCGCAGGAAGTCCAAGAGGGTACGATATTACTATTAGACGATGGTCGTATCACCATGCAGGTGGATAGAGTAAAGGGCAACCAGATTCATTGCGTGGTGTTGAGTGGCGGCGTATTGAGCAACAACAAAGGTATCAACCGTCAAGGTGGCGGCTTATCGGCCGATGCACTTACTTTAAAAGACCGTGAAGACATCAAAACTGCGGTGGCACTTGAAGCTGACTATATAGCGATATCCTTCCCAAAATCTGCTGCAGATGTAGAGTTGGCGCGTAGCCTCATTAAAAAAGCTGGTGGTACAGCGAGCATTGTTGCCAAGATCGAGCGTGCTGAAGCTATTGAAAATCTCCAAGCGATTATCGAAGCATCTGATGCCATCATGGTAGCCCGTGGTGACTTAGGGGTAGAAGTCGGCGATGCGGCGGTACCCGGGTTGCAAAAGCGTATGATCCGTATGGCGCGAGCACAGAATAAACTGGTGATTACCGCTACCCAGATGATGGAGTCAATGATCACTAGTCCCATTCCTACAAGGGCAGAAGTATCAGATGTGGCCAATGCAGTATTAGATGGCACCGATGCTGTCATGCTTTCAGCCGAAACTGCCGCTGGACAATACCCATTAGAAACCGTGCAGGCTGTACATCGCATCGTATTAGAAGCGGAAAAAGAATATTTCATTCAGGACAGAGCCCATAAGCTTGACCAAACTTTTATTAAAACTGATGAGGCGGTTGCCGCTGCTGCTATCTATACTGCCCAGCATATGAATGTACATGCCATCGCAGCGCTTACGCAGTCGGGTAATGCTGCACAATGGTTATCCCGAGCGGATGCCGAAGTACCTATCTATGCGCTGTCGCCTGACAAATACGCGCGCAGGAAGTTAACGTTGCATCGTGGCGTTTACCCCTTTCCGATTCAGCAAGAAAACAAAGATCGTGACGAAATCTTGCATGAGATGGAGCAGGTATTACTTGAGCAGCAAGTCGTAAAAAATGGTGACATGGTGTTGCTGACTTTTGGCGAGCCTATTGGTAGTCCAGGCGGTACCAATACTTTGAAAATCATCCAGATTGGCGAGCACCGTGAAAAGTAATGGCGAGAATCAATGTCCAACGCTTGTAATAATAATCGATAGTCAATCTGGTAAAATGCTAAGTCAAACTTAACAGAACCGCATCATGAGCCAGCCCTTACTAGAAACTACTATCACCAGCCTCAAACGTATCCATCAAGGGAAGGTACGCGATATCTACGATATTGATGACAAGACTATGCTCCTTGTTAGTACGGATCGTTTGTCTGCTTTTGATGTTATTTTACCTACTGGCATCGCTAATAAAGGCGCAATGCTTACGCAAATGGCTAACTTCTGGTTTGAAAAATTAAGCAACGTCGTTCCAAACCACTTAACAGGTATTGACCCTACTAGTGTTGTAACAGATAACTTAGAAAAAGCTCAACTAGCCAACCGTGCCGTAGTTGTAAAGAAATTAAGGGCATTGCCAATTGAGGCCATTGTGCGCGGGTATTTGGTAGGTAGCGGGTGGAAAGAATATAAGGCTAAAGGCACAGTATGCGGCATTCCTTTACCCGCAGGCTTGCAGGAGGCATCAAAGTTGCCAGAACCCATATTTACACCCTCCAGCAAAGCCGCAGTGGGTGAACATGATGAGAATATTAGCTTGCAACAATGTGCTGATCTGATTGGTCAAGATATGGCTATGCAAGTAGCCAAAGTGGCGATCGCGCTGTATATGCAAGCGGCAGAGTATGCACTCACTCGTGGCATTATCATTGCCGATACCAAGTTCGAATTTGGTTTAGACAGCAATGGTGTATTGCATGTAATGGATGAAGTGCTGACGCCGGATTCATCACGTTTTTGGCCTGCGAAAAGTTATGCGCTAGGTAAAAATCCACCGAGTTACGATAAACAATACGTAAGGGACTGGCTGGAAGCTATCGGATGGAACAAAATGCCACCAGCCCCTGCGTTACCGCATGATGTAGCGCAACGTACTTCGGAAAAATATATGGAAGCATTTGAAAAACTTACCGGTCAGAAGTTGGCATTGGTCTAGCAAAAAGGTGGATGGAGTGGGACTACGTCAGAAAATAAAAGATATAGCTGCAAAACTCAAATCGGAGTTTGAATTTTACAAACGCCTTCAGCAGCACCCGCAAACACCTAAATCCGCTAAATTTTTTTTATGGCTGGCGATAGGGTATCTTCTGCTACCTTTTGACCTGATTCCGGATTTTATCCCCGTGCTGGGCCAACTAGATGAACTCGTGATCATCCCTTTTTTACTTTATTGTGCACTGAAGTGTACGCCCCAGCATGTGATTGATAGCTGCCGTAATCAAAATGCCCTTAGCGAAGGTTGAAAGCTCTACTGCTTGCGCTATAATTGCGCCTCAAAATTATTGTTTTCAGCTAGGAATTAAGAAATGTCGTTAAATCAAGTGCCTACCGGCAAAGATGTACCCAATGATTTCAATGTGATTATTGAAATTCCAATGCAGGGTGACCCTGTTAAATACGAGGTAGATAAGGAAAGCGGCGCGATTTTTGTTGACCGTTTCATGGGTACTTCTATGCAATACCCAACCAATTATGGTTATGTGCCGCATACTTTGGCAGACGATGGAGACCCTGTGGATGTACTGGTCATGACACCGGTTCCATTGATTCCAGGTGTGGTTGTACGCTGTCGTCCATTAGGCGTGTTATTAATGGAAGATGAAGCTGGGCTTGATGCAAAAGTGTTGGCTGTGCCAGTAGAAAAAGTATGCCGTTTGTATGGCCACCTAAAAAGCTATTCTGATTTATCTGCATGGCGCTTGGAAATGATCTCTCATTTCTTTGAGCACTATAAAGATCTGGATACAGGAAAATGGGTCAAGATCAACGGCTGGGGCGATATCGATGCTGCAAAAAAGGAAATTCTAGATGGTGTAGATAACTTCAATAAAGCGAAGGTAAAACCAGCGTTTTAACTAGCCCGAGCATTATTCTTATTATAAAAAGGCAGCTTGTGTTGTCTTTTTTTATTAGGTGGCATCAATTTACAACAACACCCAATAAGCTACCAGTTGCTGCAGTTATAGCCATCGCAAATAACCCCCAACATGCAACGCGTGCAGTCCCCACCCATAAATTTGCACCACCTATTTTTGCAGCCAAACCACCGAGTACTGCTAAGAAGATCAGGGTAGAAATTGAGATATAAAGTAATAAGTTTGATGTGGTATTTACTGTATACGTTATTAGTAAGGGTAATGAAGCACCAAGCGCAAATGTAGCAGCCGAAGCAAGGGCAGCTTGAGTAGGACGAGCATTCATTTGTTCTATAATCCCTAGCTCATCTGTGGCGTGGCTGCCTAGGGCATCATGGGCCGTCAATTGAACCGCGACTTGGGAAGCTAAGTCAGGCGTTAAACCTCGTCCAACATAAATGTTCGCCAGTTCTTTTAGTTCATTTTCATGATCCGTTTCGAGTTCTATGCTTTCTCTTAATAAGTCAGCTGCCTCCGTATCTGCTTGAGAGCTCACCGAAACATATTCACCAGCTGCCATTGACATTGCACCTCCGACTAGACCCGCTATACCTGTCATAAGGATAGCTTCATGTGTTGAGTGTGCTGCTGTTACGCCAATGATTAAACTTGCGGTAGAAATGAGTCCATCATTCGCACCAAGGACAGATGCCCTAAGCCAACCAATTCGGTGTGCACGGTGATATTCGGAATGTCTCAAAGGAGCCTTTCAGCAAGCGCTGTAGTGGTGAGATAGAACTTCAATCTAAACATATTATCACTTGCTAGGCATTGTTGAACGACAGTAATAAAAGGCGACCTAAGTCGCCTTTATGGTCTTCTAAAGCTGAGATTGTAATTAGTTTACAAATGTAATAAAGGTACGA
>JACDEP010000103.1:7188-7580 GCA_013816325.1 Methylotenera sp. | reverse complement strand
GGCTAAAGGTGAAGAAATCACTTCTGATATTTCCACCTTGGATAATCCAGCCATCCTGGAGCAGCTCAAAGAAGTAGTGAAATAGGTTCATGGAAGGCTTGCTGGTATTAGTCGCATTATTATTGGCGGCCTTCTTTTTAATGCGGGGTAAATAATTATATTGGCTAGATAGCAACTATTAAGTCGGAAGTTCTTACAGCGATTAATGGCTCATATTCATATGGATTCCCGCCTTTGCGGGAATGGGTATGTAATCTTTTAAGCCAACGTAAGGTTCAGCAAAGAATACAATCCAACATTTGGCATCACTAGGCTGGGTGCCGCCTACGAGTTAGTATGTATTTAAGGTAAAATATCGTTTTATCTATTTTCAAGTTTTCTATGTCCTTACC
>JACDEP010000103.1:0-7178 GCA_013816325.1 Methylotenera sp. | reverse complement strand
GTCCTTACCCACTAGCCCTTTACAGGCTGAAATCACACGCCGTCGTACCTTCGCAATCATTTCGCATCCGGATGCCGGTAAAACCACCCTTACGGAAAAACTGTTATGGTTCGGCGGCGCTATTCAAGTAGCGGGTGAAGTACGCGGGCGTAAAGCCTCACGTCATGCAACGTCGGACTGGATGGAACTTGAAAAACAACGTGGCATTTCCGTGACTTCCTCTGTCATGCAATTCCCCTATCGCGAGCATATGGTTAACCTGCTTGATACCCCGGGCCATGATGACTTCTCAGAAGATACTTATAGAACATTAACCGCGGTCGATTCCGCAGTCATGGTGATTGACTCGGTGAATGGCGTGGAAGCGCAAACCATCAAACTGCTGAATGTCTGCCGCATGCGCGACACGCCGATCATCACTTTCATCAACAAGCTGGACCGTGAAAGCCGAGCGCCAATTGAATTGCTGGACGAAATCGAAACAACTTTAGGCATGGAATGCGCGCCTATGACCTGGCCTATCGGCATGGGCAAAAGCTTTCGAGGTGTCTATAACCTGTATACCGATACGGTTTCTTTCTTTGACCCTCGTGCAGATAAAGGCACGTCAGAAACTATTAAAGGGCTGGGTAATTCGCGCTTAGATGAGCTATTAGGTCGTGCCGTTGAAGATTTACGTGTAGATGTAGAATTGGTACGCGGTGCTTCACATACATATGACGCAGAGCGCTATTTAAGTGGCAAGCAAACGCCAGTATTTTTTGGCTCTGCTATTAATAACTTCGGTGTGCAGTCTTTATTAGATGCGGTAGTAGACCTTTCCCCTGCTCCGCTAACACGCGCAACTGCGAGCCGTCCGGTGGTGCCGGATGAGCCAAAATTCTCGGGTTTCGTATTCAAGATACAGGCTAATATGGACCCAAAACATCGCGACCGTATTGCTTTTTTGCGCGTGTGTTCAGGCCGTTTCGAGCGCGGCATGAAAATCAAACAAGTGTCTACTGGCAAGCTGATGGCAGTGAATAACGCCATTACTTTTATGGCGCAGGACCGTACCACCATGGACGAAGCGTATTCAGGTGACATCATCGGTATTCCTAACCACGGTACGATTAAAGTGGGCGACACCTTCAGCGAAGGCGAAACGCTTAAATACACTGGTATCCCTTCTTTTGCGCCTGAACACTTCCGACGTGCACGCATTAAGAACCCAATGAAGATGAAGCAATTGCAAATCGGTTTGAAGCAGCTTGCTGAAGAAGGCGCTGCACAATTGTTCCGCCCGCTTTTATCAAATGATCTAATTCTAGGCGCGGTCGGCATGTTGCAATTTGACGTGGTTGCACATCGTTTAGAGCATGAATACAGTGTTGATATGGTGTTTGAGCCTTACGACTGTTATACCGCACGCTGGCTGCGCGGCAAGGACGCAGACCTGCGAGCGATTGCCGACAAATATGGCTTTAACGTTGGCCTAGATGGCAATGAAGAATACGTATATCTCGCACCTAACCGTGTAAATCTGCAAATGGCGCAGGAACGCTATCCGGATATTGAGTTTTTAGAAACGCGTGAGCTGGTTTAAAAGATTCTCTTCAGAAAAAAACATTGTCTAAAAATAAACAAACCTCTCAAAAGTTTGTTAATCACTTTTGCCCATGTGAAAGTGGAAAATCTTATCCAGCCTGCTGCGAAACCTATCATCTAGGTGCCGCAGCACAGTCTGCCGAAGCGCTCATGCGCTCTCGTTACACAGCCTATGTCTTAGAGCTAGAGCAATACCTCTTACACACTTGGCATCCAGATACCCGTCCGCTGGCACTGAACCTTAATGAAGGTCAAGCTATCAAATGGTTAGGCTTGCAAGTTAAGCAGGTAGAAACCAGCGAACCTACCGCCACAGTACACTTTGTAGCACGTTATAAAATCGGCGGTAAAGCCGCACGGCTATGTGAGTTAAGCCAATTTGTGCGTTTAGAAAACCGCTGGTATTACCTCATTGGCTCTGACACCAATGCGAGTAGTGATGCTAGCTATTAATTGCCGCAGTCTATTTGAAATGTTGCTTTGAATTGTCTTGAGATGTCACTTGCATGTATATCAATTAGAGCGCTTAATGAATAATGCTCGGCTGAACAATGTGAAGTCGGAAGGCTCCTCCTCACTTGCTATCCTGCCCCGTTAAGTTCATTAACTTTGTTTGGAAGGACTACTGTGAATAAAAATAAAACCCCCGTAAGCGTAGACGACAGTTTAAATCCTCTTGCAATATTAGAAAGCACCGATTTTCGTATTGTTGCTGAAGATGCCCCAGTCATGCTGTGGCTTACCAATGCTGAAGGTAAAGTCGTTTTCACCAATTTAAAATGGAAGAAATTCATCAGCGGCTCATCTGATCATGCGCCATTAGCGAGCGATGCATGGGTAAAGGCCTTACATCCGGACGATTTCGACCCTTGCATGAAAACCTTTAGTGATGCATTCGTTGACCATACCTCATTCCAGATGGAATACCGTTTACGACGGGCAGATGGCCAATACCGCTATGTGCTGGATACTGGCGAGCCTTACCTTAATAAAGATGGAAAATTTGCCGGTTTTATCGGCTCATCTAGCGATGTGACTGATCGTAAAAATCATGAGGATCAATTACGTCTTTCTCAACTAGAACTGACCCAGCACAACAAGGAAATGCAGTTCATCAATGAGCTGAACTCCTACTTGCAGGTTTGTCTTTCCTTGGATGAGACCCACCCGATTATCGAACATTATGCAAAAAAGATTTTTGCTGACTATTCCGGTGTGCTGTATTTATTTGACGAAGCCCATAGCATGGTAGAAACAGCTGCCAGATGGGGCGATGATCAAAGTCTATCGCAACCGACTATTTCCCCTGATGATTGCTGGGGCTTGCGCCAAGGCAAGGTGCATGTGGTAGATGGTGCAGATGATGTGATCGTCTGCAATCATATTCATGGTCAGTGCAAAGATGGCTATGTATGCGCACCAGTGATTGCTCAAGGTGAAATGATAGGCGTACTTACCGTCACTTTGGGTTCATCCAATGTTTCTAATGAGAATGGAAAGTTGCGGACCTCTAAGGAGTCCCGCACCCGCTTGATTGCGATGGCGGCTGATAACTTGGCCATGGCACTCGTGAGCTTAAAACTGCGTGAAGCCCTGCGTAACCGCTCCGTACGTGACCCTTTGACTAAGTTATTCAACCGTCGCTACCTAGAAGAAACCCTGGCCCGTGAATTAAGTAATGGCAAGCGCTCGGACCAACATTTGGGTTTTATCATGATCGATATCGACCACTTCAAACAATACAATGATACACATGGGCATGATGCAGGCGACTTTGTATTGGTAGAAATTGCTGAACTGCTACGCTCCAAATTGAGAAGCGGTGATATTGCCTGCCGATTTGGTGGTGAGGAATTAGTGTTGGTGATGCCAGGCGCATCTAAAGAAATCGCAGCAATGCGCGCAGAAAGCATGCGGGCCGCCATTGAACAGCATGAGTTTGTTTACCAAGGAAAAAATTTAAACGGTGTTACGGCTTCACTGGGCGTATCTGAATACCCGCACGATGCAGATACCTCCGTAGGATTGATGAAGGCGGCAGATACAGCTTTATATCGCGCCAAGGCTGCCGGTCGAAATCAAGTGATGTTAGCTGAATAAAACGACATGATTAAACGACATAGTTATAACGAAATAGTTAAAAACGATTAGTAGAAAAGAATGTAACCAATTTCTTTTTTATTTACTGCCGCTGTTAGTTTTTTGTCATATGTATCATGCAAGTTAAAACTTGTTACTAATTCATTCCTTAATTGAATTTAAAAATAGAAAGGTTTGGCGTCATGAAAGTGTTAAAAATCAACAAGGTTTTGGTCGGTGAAGCAATGGTGGGCGAAGGCAATGAAGTCGCGCATGTGGATTTAATCATGGGTCCGCGCGGCAGTGCTGTAGAAACCGCTTTTTGTTTAACACTCACCAACCAAAAGCGAGGCGATAATGCATTACTGGCCATGGTCACGCCTAACCTTATGGCAAAACCCGCTACAGTCATGTTCAATAAAGTCGATATCAAAAATGCCAAACAGGCTGTGCAGATGTTCGGCGTTGCACAATCTGGAGTAGCCAAAGCCGTCTCTGATTCCGTTAAAGAAGGGGTAATTCCGCTGGATGAAGCCGATGATATATTTATCTGCATCGGCGTATTCATTCATTGGGACGCTGAGGATAATACCAAAATACAGGACTGGAATTACGAAGCGACTAAGCTTGCCATAAAACGTGCCGTAACCGGCTGGCCTAGTGCCCAAGAAGTAATAGAAGGCAGTTCCGGTGTCCACCATCCCCTATCTGCACATGATTATTAAGATGAGATCTAAACAATTGGCTAATTAAAATCTTTAATATAACTGCAATTTTAATGTAACAATCATTTCGTAAGCTACGCCATAAAATTTCTCAGTGAGAATATAAAAAATGGTGTACGAAAAATCAGCACTTGGCTATAACGAATTTACCAATGATAGGCGGACATTGAATGTAAGGGAGCGCCAAGTATTATTACTGGTAAACGGTGTCCGCAATATGGAAGAGCTGGAGAAATTCTTTAAAAAAGAATTGCTAACAGAAACCATGTTAAAGCTAGAACTTGAAGGGTTTATCTATCCGGCCGGCAGCCAGACCAGTACTAAAGGCGCTCAGACGGCCGGTATGTTTGGTAGATTTCTAGATACGCAATCTGAAACACCTCCCATTAATCCCGCAAAAATCGCCGCTGTAAAAACCATTTTATTAGAAGCCACCGATGATTACCTAGGGTTGATGGGCCGTACTTTGAAGGAAAAAATTGATCAGTGCGATAACGAAGCCGATTTGCGCAACTGCATTTCAAAGTGGCATATGGCTATGCGTGAATCCAAACTGGGCCGTGAATCAACAGACTTTTTAATGGAACAGATTCACCAGACTTTGGAAAATAAAATGCTGGATGCCGAAAACAATGCTGAGCATCAAACCCATTAACAATCTTTTATGTGCCTATTCATTTCCTATAACTCCTTTCCTATTCCACTTTTCTTATAGCAGCTTAAAGAATAAATGTAAGCGGTTTATCTCTGCTATGATTGCCTTAGAAAGTGGTAGTTAATTTTCCACTTGAAGTCCCCTTTATAGGAAACTTAAAGGCACTAGCATCATGCTCATTGGTGTCCCCAAAGAAATCAAAGTACGTGAGTACAGGGTTGGCTTGGTGCCAACCAGTGTGCGGGAGCTTGTTGCCCATGGACATGAGGTTATCGTCGAATCCAATGCCGGCACTGGCATAGAGGTTAGCGATACTCACTATCAGGACGCAGGTGCAAGCATCGTTGCCTCAGCCCAGGAAGTATTTAAACACGCGCAACTAATCGTCAAGGTCAAAGAACCCCTGCTTTACGAACGTAAATGGCTGCACCCCGGGCAGATACTGTTCACCTATTTACACCTTGCGCCAGACCCGGAACAGGCTAGTGACTTAATGGCCTCAGGCGCAAGCTGCATTGCTTATGAAACGGTCACGTCCGACGATGGCACACTTCCTTTATTAGCACCGATGTCAGCAGTAGCTGGCAGGTTATCTGTTCAGGCTGGCGCGTACTTTTTAGAAAAAGCGCATGGCGGTTTAGGGATACTGCTTGGAGGAGTTTCAGGAGTAGAGTCAGCTAAGGTAACCGTGATTGGCGGCGGCTTGGTTGGGATGCATGCCATTGAAGTAGCGCTTGGCATGGGAGCGGCGGTGACGGTACTAGACCGAAACAACGCTGTATTACTTAATCTGCGTAAGCAATTCGGACATCGCCTGAATACCGTATTCTCCACTGCCGAATCCATTAAGCAGTATTGCATCAGTGCCGACTTGGTAATCTGTGCCGTGCTAATTACTGGTGCTACAGCGCCTAAATTAATTACCCACGATATTGTGCGCGGTATGAAATCCGGCAGTGTGATTGTTGACGTTGCGATAGACCAAGGTGGCTGTTGTGAGACTTCTCGGCCTACTACGCATGACTCACCCATTTATTTAGTAGATGGTGTGATTCATTACTGCGTAGCCAATATGCCAGGCGCAGTGCCGCCTACCTCCACTTATGCCTTGAATAATGCCACACTACCGTATGTATTGACGCTAGCAGATCATGGTTTACAAGCCTTGCTTGAAGACCGAAATTTACTCAATGGGCTCAACGTGCATCAAGGGAAAGTCACTCATCATGCCGTAGCGGATGCCTTGGGATTTACTTACTGGGATCCAGCTTTGGCACTATCACAATAAGCATTAATGTTGCTTAATGAAGTCTACCATTGGCTTAAGGAGATCACCGTCGCCTCTTAAAGGCTTAGCTAACTTAGCCGCCATGTCGATATGCCCATAATTTGGGAATTCAACTACTTGCACCGGCCCACCCTTTAGTTTGATTTTAGCGGCCAGGTTATAAGTATTATGTGTGCCCACAGTGCCATCTTTTAAGCCCACCAATAGCAGCATAGGCTGGTTGTGACCTGTTACAAAGTTGATAGGCTGTGATTTCCAACGCTGGTCTTCTGGGCCGAATATGATCTTTAGGCGTTCACTGGTAAGTGGTAAAAAGTCATAAGGACCCGCTAAACCTATCGTACCGCGAAAGTCACTTGGTTTTAACTGTTCTTTTGCCAAATACTCTTCATTCAATGCCAGCATTATTACAATTTGTGCCCCTGCAGAATGCCCAGTCAAGAATACACGCTCAGGGTCTCCGCCTAATGCCTCTATATGGTCTTTTACCCAGCGTGCCGCCTTGGCCGGATCGGCCATAAATTCAGGAAACTTCACTTCAGGATAGACGCGGTAATCTGGAATCACAGCAATAAAACCGCTTGATGTAAAAGCTTCCGCAGCGAATTTATAATTGTCTTTATTCCCTGAATCCCAGCTTCCGCCATAGAAGAACAGCACGACCGGAGGTTTTCCCTGGTGCTGCTTGGGCAGATAAACATCAAGGCGCTGACGCGGCAAACTGCCATAGGCAATGTCGGCATGCAGCTCATAATTATCACTAGGCACAAATGCATTCAGGGTCTTAACAGGTGAGCAAGCGACAGTTAAAGCCGAGACCATACCGATTGCGGCAGTAGAAAGT
>JACDEP010000102.1:1440-7631 GCA_013816325.1 Methylotenera sp. | reverse complement strand
GCCTTGAGGTTTATCACAGCCTGACTAAGCCATTGGTAAAGTACTATGTGGATTGGGCAAAAAGCGGCGCTGCTGGCGCGCCAAAACATGTATTTGTAAATGGCATCGGCGAAATGGAAACGATAAAAAACAATATTTTTGTGGCGCTTGTTTAAACCAATACACCACACATAATATTGAGGTTGGCATTTTATTTACTGAAAGCTGTCTAGCATAAAAACGATGCCCTGAGAACCGCATGGATATTGGCTCCCAAGGCATCGTTTGATCGCTAATATTACGGTTACTTAGTTATAGTTTGTTAGTTTTTGATTGATACGAGGCTCGTATAAAATTTTTTTCAATTCAATGAAGGGCAATCATCATGTCTACCGGCACCGTAAAACTGCATCGCGTATTAACAGCACCACCTGAAAGAATCTATCGCGCCTTTCTGGATGCCGATGCCATGGTGAAATGGCTGCCACCGCATGGATTCTCCGGCAAAGTACACCATCTAGAAGCTAAGATTGGCGGTACGTATAAAATGTCGTTCACCAATTTCTCCACGGGTAGCAGCCATTCGTTTGGCGGTCAATATCTGGAGTTGATTCCTAATGAACGCATTCGCCATACGGATATTTTTGACGATGCGAATCTTCCCGGTGAAATGCAAACCACCATATCCCTCAAGCAAGTTTTTTGCGGTACTGAAATCAGCATCGTGCAAGAAGGTATTCCTGAAATGATTCCAGTTGAAGCTTGTTATCTTGGCTGGCAGGAATCGCTTACTTTGCTCGCCCAACTGGTACAGGCCAACATTCCAGACCAATAGTAAGCTTTCAACCGGCTAGACTAAGCCAGCATTGACTGCAGGTGCCCAGCCTTCAAATTAGCAAGCGGAGTTTGATAATTCTTGCCAGCGAAATATATACGCCTTAAAAAGGACGCTTGGCATCATCGCAGAATATGTGCTGCTAAGCTCATTATTCATGCGAGAAATCGCATTATTCACACGCCAAAGGTATAATCAAGCATTCGTTTAAATTCAAAAAGATTACCCCGCCATGCAACAGCAGTACCCATTCAAAGACATCGAACAACAAGCCCAAAACGATTGGGACACCCACCAAACTTTTGCCGCTAGCGAAACTTCCGACAAGCCAAAATATTATTGCCTGTCGATGTTTCCGTACCCTTCTGGCCGTTTGCATATGGGCCATGTGCGCAATTACACGATAGGTGATGTGCTTAGCCGTTTTCATAAGATGAAAGGCTTTAACGTCATGCAGCCTATGGGTTGGGATGCGTTTGGTTTACCAGCGGAAAATGCAGCGATCAAAAATGAGACTGCACCAGCCGCTTGGACCTACAGCAATATCGAGCATATGAAAACGCAGCTCAAGCAATTAGGACTAGGCGTAGATTGGAACCGCGAGATTGCAACCTGCAAACCCGAATATTACAAATGGGAGCAATGGTTATTCACTGAATTGTTCAAAAAAGGTCTGATCTACAAAAAAACTTCTACCGTAAATTGGGATCCTATCGATGGCACTGTGCTTGCCAATGAGCAGGTGATTGATGGCCGAGGCTGGCGTAGTGGCGCACTCGTGGAAAAACGCGATATTCCTCAGTACTTCATGAAAATCACGGCATACGCGGAAGAATTGTTAAACGACTTGGATAAGCTGGATGGATGGCCTGAGCAAGTAAAAACCATGCAACGCAACTGGATAGGCAAAAGTTACGGCTGCGAAGTCGAATTCCCTATCGTCGGTCAACCTAATAATCAAAAATCGGGCAATTTAAAGGTCTATACCACTCGCCCTGATACTCTGATGGGCGCGACTTATGTAGCTGTAGCAGTAGAACATGCATTGGCTACTTTAGCTGCGCAAAATAATCCTGAACTCGCCGACTTTATCGCTGAATGTAAACGCGGCAGCGTCGCAGAGGCTGACGTTGCGACGGCCGAGAAAAAAGGCATGGATACCGGTTTGTTTGTGACACATCCATTGAATGGTGAGCAATTACCGGTATGGGTAGCGAATTATGTATTAGCGAGCTATGGTGAAGGCGCTGTCATGGCCGTGCCAGCGCATGATGAACGTGATTTTGAGTTTGCGAATAAATATAGTTTACCTATCAAACCTGCAATTATTCCCGAAAATTGGAAAGACGCTAAAATTGATCCATATTTAATTTCGACAAGCTCATCTAAATACAACGAGAAGACAAAAGAAATAGATCATAAAACTTCTCCTGTATTAACAAATACAGATAACAAGCAAACAATTGGTTGGGATTTTTGGAGTGAGAATCTAGCTCAACATGGCTTATGTTATAACTCTGGCAAATACGATGGTCTAGATTTTGAATCAGCAAGTAATGCGATAGCTAACGACTTAAACGCAAAAAACTTAGGTAAAAAACGTACGCAATTCCGTTTGCGAGATTGGGGCGTTTCCCGTCAGCGCTACTGGGGCTGTCCGATCCCAATCGTGCATTGCACAAAATGCGGTGAAGTGCCGGTACCGTTGGAACAATTGCCAGTAGTCCTGCCAGAAGACGTGAAGATGGATGGTGTAGGTTCACCTATTAAGAAAGACCCTAGCTTTTACGAAACCGTCTGCCCTACTTGTGGCGGGGCTGCTACACGCGAAACCGACACCTTAGACACATTTTTCGAATCCTCATGGTATTTCGCCCGTTACGCCAGCTTTGACAGCAATCATGCGATGGTTGATGAAAGAGCAAATTATTGGTTGCCTGTAGACCAATATGTGGGCGGAATTGAGCATGCGATTTTGCATCTGCTATATGCACGTTTCTTCAACAAACTGATGCGGGATGTCGGTTTAATTAAGAACGACGAACCTTTTACCAATTTGCTCACGCAAGGCATGGTATTAAAAGATGGCTCGAAAATGAGCAAATCTAAAGGCAATACGGTTGACCCGCAAGCGCTGATTGATACTTACGGTGCAGATACTGCACGCCTATTCATGATGTTTGCGGCACCGCCGGAACAAAGCCTGGAATGGGCTGATAGCGGCGTAGAGGGTGCAAACCGCTTCTTGCGCAGGCTTTGGAAAGCCGTGTATGACCATGTAAATTTAGGCGCCATCGCCGCTTACACAGAGGGCGAGCTGAATGCTGAACTCAAGGCCATACGTTTACAGTTACATCTGACAATTGAAAAAGTTGCGGATGACTACGGTCGCCGTCATAGTTTCAATACGGCGATTTCATCTGTGATGGAATTGATGAATGCCTTGGCTAAGATTGAAGGTACCGACGACACCACAAGAAGCGTCCGTCAGGAAGTTTTGCAAAATGTTGCGCTATTGCTATCACCTATCGTGCCGCATATCTGCCAGGCAATATGGGCAGAGCTTAAACCGAATAGCCATATCCTGGATGCCGGTTGGCCTGTGGCTGATAAGGCTGCTATGGTACAAGATTCCTTGGAATACATGATTCAGGTAAATGGTAAGCTTCGTGGTAGCATCACAGTAGCTAAAACCGAGCCCAAAGATGCGCTGGAAAAATTAGCGGTTGCGCAGCCTTTTGTGCAAAAATTCATTGAAGCGAATATGACTATACGCAAAGTCATAGTGGTGCCGAATAAACTCATTAACATTGTGGTGGGGTAAATATGCAAAACGCTGGCTCAAACTCAGTAACTCGCTTAGGATTATTTCTGGCATTCCTGCTGACATTCTTAGTGTCAGCATGCGGTTTCCAGCTACGTGGTGTGGCAGACTTTCCCTTCAAGACCATCTACATCCAAGGTGGGAATTTAAGCCTTAAGAAAGATCTGATTAAACAGCTAAAAATCAACGATGTAAAAGTCCTTGAGACTAGCGAAGGTGCGGAACTGATAGTAGAACTTATCAATGAAACCTATGAAAAACGCATCCTATCTTTAAGCGGCGGCGGTTTGGTGCGTGAGTTTGAGCTTAATTACAAAGCCACATTCAGAACACGCGCAGCCGATAACCCCATCTGGAGTCAGGTGCAGACCGTGCAAACACGCCGTGACTTCTCATACAGCGATAATGCCTTGCTGGGGAAAGCAGAGGAAGAAGCCGGCTTGAACTTGGATATGCGTAAAGATGTAACGCGCGAAATCATGCGCCGCTTGACCGCAGTGCGGTTCACGCCAAAGTAGCAGCAAGTCCATGCGCCTGCCTCAAGCACAACTTGAATCGCATCTAGATAAAGGCTTACAGCCACTCTATGTATTGGTGGGGGATGAACCGCTTGCTCAGCGGGAAAGCCTGGATACTATCCGTGCCGCGGCCCGCACCCAAGGCTTTGATGAACGCACTGGCTTAACTGTTGAACGCAATTTCAACTGGCAGCAGATCCAGAATTACGGACAATCAATCTCCCTATTTTCTAGTCGCAGGCTGTTAGAAATCAATATTCTATCCGGCAAACCAGGCGCCGAAGGCGGTAAAGCGCTGCAAGCATTAGCGAACAAGGCAATGCCAGAGACTACTGTTGTGATTATTTTGCCGGCATTAGAACGTGAAACAAAAAGCAGCGCTTGGTTCACAGCTCTTGAAAACTCTGCAATTACTATCACATTGAATGAGATAGATGCTAACAATTTACCGCAATGGATTGCGAAAAAGTTATCGGAGCAAGGTCAGCATACCAGTACAGAAACCTTGCATTTTCTGGCGCACCAAGTAGAAGGCAATTTATTGGCCGCTAACCAAGAAGTACAAAAACTAGGCTTGCTATACCCGCATGGCGAATTAAGTGATGAAGCCGTGCGTGAAGCCGTACTCAATGTGTCGCGTTACGATGCCTTTCAATTAGGCGAAGCGGTATTGGCTGGCGATACTGCCCGTACCACACGCATATTGCAAGGTTTGCAAGACGAAGGCGAGAGCGCTGTGGCAGTCATGAACCCGCTGATGTGGGTATTGCGTCCATTGGTGCGTATTAAACAGGCTGAAATGCGCGGAGAAAATGTAATGAGTGCCATGACCAGTGCTCGTATCTATGGCGACCGGCAATCATTAGTGAAGCGCGCATTAAGCAGATTAAGCCTGCGCCAGCTTGAGGCCGCATTGCAGAAACTGGCAGACATCGATAAAACTGCCAAAGGCGTGATGCAAGGCGACGCATGGCTGGAAATATCCCGCCTGTGCTTCGGTTTAGCAAAAGTACGCGGACGCTAGAAATTCTAATAAAAGCTTTTTCTTTTCAAGTTAGCGTATATTTTGGCAAAAAAGTATAATTAGGTAATGGACACCCAACTAGACATTAAAAAGTATATGCAAAACATCGGCATCGAAGCCCGTAAAGCTTCGCGGGCTATGGCAAGCGCAGATACTGCTACCAAAAATATCGCATTACATGCGATTGCCAAAGCAATCCTGCGTGAGCGCATAGCATTACTTGCTGCAAACAAGCTCGATTTAGATGCCGCGAGAGATAATGGCCTCGATGACGCGATGTTGGACAGGCTCGCGCTTACCGAAAAATCTATCAACAGTATGGCTGAAGGTTTAACGCAGATTGCAGCATTGAGCGACCCAATCGGCGAAATGACCGATTTCAAATTCCGCCCTAGCGGCATCCAAATCGGTAAGATGCGGGTACCTCTTGGCGTAATCGGCATCATCTATGAAGCACGTCCGAACGTCACAGTAGATGCGGCCGGGCTTTGCATCAAATCAGGCAATGCGGCGATTTTGCGCGGCGGTTCTGAAGCGATTCATTGTAATCAGGCATTGGCAAAACTGGTGGACGAAGGTCTAGTGGCAGCGGGCTTGCCCCGAACTGCCATCCAAGTGGTAGAGACGACAGACCGTGAGGCGGTAGGTGTGCTCATCACCATGAAACAATATGTAGACGTAATTGTGCCACGTGGCGGTAAAGGCCTGATTGAACGCATCTCCAACGACGCGCGCATTCCTGTTATCAAGCATTTGGATGGCAACTGCCATGTTTATGTCGATGACGAAGCGGACTTTAACAAGGCCTTGCGTGTGCTGGAAAACAGCAAAACGCAGCGCTTAGGCACGTGCAATACCGCGGAATCTTTACTGGTTGCACGTTCTGTCGCTAAAACGATGCTGCCAAAATTGGCAGATATGCTCACGGCTCATAATATTGAGATACGTGGCTGCGCCGAAACTTTAGCTTTGGTTAAACAGGCGGTACCAGCCTCTGAGCAGGATTATTAC
>JACDEP010000102.1:0-1430 GCA_013816325.1 Methylotenera sp. | reverse complement strand
GACGAAGCGATTGAGCATATCAACGAGCATTCATCACAACATACCGAAGCGATTATCACGGAAAACTACACCAAAGCGCGCAGATTTTTGCGCGAGGTGGATTCTAGCAGTGTCATGGTCAATGCTTCAACGCGCTTTGCTGATGGCTTTGAATATGGTCTGGGTGCTGAAATCGGCATATCGACTGATAAACTGCATGCACGTGGCCCAGTAGGCTTAGAAGGATTAACATCGCTCAAGTATGTGATACTGGGCGATGGTCACATACGCGCCTAAAGACTTTATCTAATGATTACGCTCGTTAATACTGCGTTAACAATCACTATCAATTGAATGAAAGCTATCGGTCTTTTAGGCGGCACCTTCGATCCTATCCATTTTGGCCATTTGCGTATGGCACAGGAACTGGCTGGAGCTTTAAAGCTACACGAAATCCGCTTCATCCCCGCTGCCATTCCCCCGCATAAAGCGAACCCCTCTATCAGCGCCAAAAATCGGGCCGCCATGGTAAATTTAGCAATCGCTAATAACCCGCTGTTCAGCCTTGATGAACGTGAGTTGAACAGAAGGGGTCCTTCTTACACTATCGATACGCTGCAGAGCCTGCGTGATGAATTAGACTCTGAAACCAGCTTGATATTATTGATGGGAAGCGATGCTTTTACTAAATTCAATACCTGGCAGCGCTGGCATGACATCATAGAGCTATGCCATATCGCCTTGGTACAGCGGCCTGTAAACTTAGCATCCCCTAAAGAAATATTACCTAAAATACTTGAAACCTTTTTGCAGGATCATTACGCTGAAGACAGTATAGACTTGCTTACCACACAAGCAGGTTTTATAACCATGCAGAAAGTTACAGCCTTGGATATTTCCGCCACGCAGATTCGTACTTCACTGCAGCAGAAACAATCTGTACGTTACCTGATGCCGGATAGCGTGGTTGATTACATCCGCGTACATCGCCTCTACGAAGCCTAATTAGGAACTGCCATGATATTGAAACAGCAAAGACTATCCAAAAAGTTTTCAGTAATTTTATTAACCGCATTAACCCTATTAACCACAAATTGCGGCGTGAATCCGGTCACCAAAAAACGTGAATTCCAGATTGTTTCCGAATCGCAGGAAATCGCTATCGGCAAACAGAATTACGAGCCTGCGCGCCAATCGCAAGGCGGTGATTACGTCATTGACCCGGAACTGACCGCCTACGTGCAAAGCATAGGAAATAAACTAGCCGCAGCCTCAGACCGTAAATTGCCTTATGAATTTATTATTATCAACGACTCCGTGCCTAACGCTTGGGCGATGCCGGGCGGCAAAATCGCCTTCAATCGCGGCTTGTTATATGAACTGAATAACGAAGCGGAACTCGCTGCGGTGATGGGACATGAAATGGTGCATGCTGCGGCCCGACATGGCGC
>JACDEP010000101.1 GCA_013816325.1 Methylotenera sp. | reverse complement strand
GTTACAAACTGTTAAATAACTTAAAAAAACTCTTGACTTTTATTCAAAGGCAACTTATAAAGCGTGTCAGGTGTTTGAATTTCGAGTTTTTTTAGCCTGCTTTACTGCGACTTGTTCTTGAAACAAACTTTTTGGGGCGCCCCCCCTTTGTATTATGTAAGGATGTATGAAATGGCACTAGGTACCGTAAAATGGTTCAACGACTCTAAAGGCTTCGGCTTTATTACACCAGATGATGGTGGTGACGACTTATTCGCACACTTCTCTGCGATTGTAGAAGCTGGTTATAAAAGTCTAAAAGAAGGTCAACGTGTAAGTTTTGAAGTGACCGAAGGTCCAAAAGGCAAACAAGCTTCAAATATTCAAAAGGCTTAAGTCTTTTATAGACTAAGCACTATAGTACCCGGGTGCCTTTCGTACTCCAGTACTCTCAGTAGTACAGTCTAATTTAGCGGCTCGTCAGGAATGACGGGCCATTTTTTTGTTTAAATTTACCTAAAGTTAATTTAGTAGAGTTTCTAATGTTTTTTTAGGCGAAGCTTCTGGGTAATGTAAATATTCTGGAGCAACGTGTAGTGTTTGTTCCATCATATGTTGACCGGCTAGCACTGCATGTAATACCTGATCTGAATATACTATCCATGTTGAATTAGCGGGAAATTCAGAACGCATCTGCGGCGCATGCTGCTGATAATCTAGGTCAGCTTTTACTAGGTCATGTAAATGCAGCATGGCATGATCATATTCGCCACGTACCGATTTGGTGATTCCTAGCATATGCAACAATTTAGCCTGCATTTTGCTATAGTGAGGTACTTCCGATAAAAATTTCCTAGCCATATCTGCAAACGGTTCTCCCACCTTCCAAACACGCGGTTTTCCATAAGGATTAACGTTAGTGAATACGCGTAATATGCGTTCGCCATGCGTGGGTCTAGATGGAAAGGCATCTGCATGCAGGCGGCTATCATCTTTGCGCCAGCTGGTTATTCTGCCCGCGGCTTCTATGCACCTCAGACTGGTATTGGCTGGCTTGGCATGATCGGCGTAATCAAACAGGAGGTTTGAGATAAGTTGTTTGGCATTAAGCGCATAACGCTCAATCAATTCGCTCATGGCCTGTAAGTCAGCTTCACTACCTTTAGCACCACGAATTTTTCGTTCATTGCCACGCAGATAAATATTTTTTGCTCTGCCGTCAGACCATTTCGGTGAAAGAAATCGTTCTTCACTAGGTGCTATTTTAAAGGTTAAATTTGGTAGAAACAAAACCCCACCATGCTCCAAGTGCTTGATATAGCTTTCTTGGTCGTCTACGGATACTTTTGCCATGAAGCTGTCGTAAGGTAGCGCGATAATGGGGTTCTTAAAGTCAGACACAACCTAATCCATATGTTTGATGATTTCATCACCAAACTGCGATGTGCTTACTTGTGTTGCACCTTCCATCTGGCTTGAGAAATCATACGTTACATGTTTAGCGCCAATCGCTTTACCAACGCCTGCTAATATCAAATCGGCTGCTTCTACCCAGCCTAAATGACGTAACATCATTTCTGCAGAAAGAATGATAGAACTTGGATTGGCGATATCCTTACCGGCGATTTTAGGCGCTGTGCCATGAGTGGCCTCAAACATTGCTGTGGTATCACTCAAATTGGCGCCGGGTGCAATGCCAATACCACCTACCTGAGCGGCCAATGCATCACTCATGTAATCACCATTTAAGTTAAGGGCTGCAACAACATCGTAATCTTGTGGGTGCAACAGAATTTCTTGCAAGAATGCGTCGGCGATACAATCTTTAATGATGATGCCACCGTTACCATATTTAGGGTCCAGTTTGCACCATGGGCCGCCATCAATCTCTAAGGCGCCAAATTCTTCTTTGGCGAGCTCGTAACCCCAATCCCTGAAACCGCCTTCTGTAAATTTCATGATATTACCTTTGTGGGTAATCGTCACAGATTTACGGTTGTTATCTACAGCATATTGAATCGCTTTGCGAATCAGGCGTTTGCTGCCGTCAATAGAAACAGGTTTAATGCCTATGGCTGATGATTCCGGAAAGCGGATTTTTTTGCGTACGCCCATATCACTCAAGAAAGTGATGACTTTCTCTACTTCATCACTGCCCGCTGCCCATTCGATACCGGCGTAAATATCTTCAGTATTTTCACGGAAGATCACCATATCAGTTTTTTCCGGATGTTTAACCGGGCTAGGTACGCCAGTGAAATATTGCACCGGGCGCAAGCAGACATATAAATCAAGCTCCTGGCGCAAGGTCACGTTCAATGAACGGATGCCTCCGCCAACTGGCGTAGTAAGCGGGCCTTTGATAGAAATGACATAATCTTTAACCGCTTGCATGGTTTCGGCTGGCAACCAGGTATTGTCACCATAAACTTTAGTCGCTTTCTCACCGGCATACACTTCCATCCAGGATATCTGGCGTTTACCGCCATAAGCCTTTGCAACGGCTGCATCAACCACTTTCATCATAGGCGGAGTGATATCTACGCCTATACCATCACCTTCAATAAATGGGATAATAGGGTAGTTAGGTACGCTCAGTGAACTATCGCTATTAATAGTGATTTTTTCGCCAACTTTTGGAACTACAATCTTGCTAGGCTCTACCACTGTACTCATGCAAACATCCTTAAAAAATTTATATGTTAATTCTGTTCAATAAGCCTTATGGCGTCATCACGCAGTTTAGACCACATGAAAAACATCAAACGCTTAAAGATTATATTCTGTTGCCAAATGTGTACGCCGCCGGGCGGTTAGACACGGATTCGGAAGGTTTGCTTATTTTAACCGATGACGGGGCTTTACAACATCGTTTAAGTCATCCTAAACATAAAGAAATCAAGACTTACTGGGCGCAGGTGGAGGGTGTGCCAGCAGAAGCTGATTTTCAGCTTTTAAGAAAAGGCATCGATTTAGGCGATTTCCTAACGAAACCTGCTGAAGTGCGGCTTATTAACGAGCCAGAAAATCTTTGGTTACGTGACCCGCCCGTTCGTGAGCGTAAAGCGATACCAACCAGCTGGCTGGAAATAAAAATTTCCGAAGGCAAAAATCGTCAGGTAAGACGTATGACGGCTAAAATAGGATTTCCCACCCTGCGATTGATTCGTTATGCAATTGGACATTACACGTTGGATGGTTTAGCCCTTGGTAGTTGGGTTAAGGTTTAACTTATTTATTAATTCAATTAGAAAATTAGACGCTATGAAACCAGTTATTATCTTTAGACACTCGGCAACTGAAGGTCCGGGCTACTTGGCTACTTTTTTAAATCAAAAAAAACTCCCGTGGCAATTAGTAAAAATGGACGAAGGTGAGCCATTGCCTGCCTCAATAACTTCCTATAGTGGTGTTGTGCTTATGGGCGGCCCAATGAGTGTGAACGATGATTTGCCGTGGATTCCGCCATTATTAGCCTTGATTCGCGAAGCATATCAGGTTGATATTCCCTTGCTCGGTCATTGCTTAGGCGGCCAGCTAATCAGCAAAGCCTTAGGCGCTGTAGTCACTAAAAATGCAGTCAAGGAAATTGGTTGGGGTGAAGTGAATGTAAGCAATAACTCTGTCGCTAAAGAATGGTTTGGCGAGTTAGAGGGCTTTAATAGCTTTCACTGGCATGGGGAAACTTTTGGCTTGCCCGAAAATGCGGTACATCTGCTCAGTAGTCCATACTGCCAAAACCAGGCTTATGCAATCGGCAAACACCTGGCTTTTCAGTGCCATATTGAAATGACTCCGGAGATGGTAGAAAGCTGGTGCGCAGCGGGCGCTGAAGAATTAGCCGAATCAGTCGCCAGCGTTGCAGTACAGCAAGCGGAAAAAATGCAGGAAACGCTGCCTTTACATTGTTTTTTCCTTAATAAAGTCGCCAATCAAATCTATAGCCAATGGATGAAAGCCTTGGTCCATTAGCGGTGAGAGGCGCTTACTTAGCGCGTATGTTAAAATCGTCTAAACTTCTAAGAGAACAGCATCATGTCTGGTAACACTTTCGGCACACTTTTTACATTGACTACATTTGGTGAATCACATGGCGCTGCAATTGGCGGCGTAGTAGATGGCTGTCCGCCGGGGCTAGAATTATGTGCGGAAGATTTGCAGATTGATTTGGATCGTCGCAAACCTGGCACATCACGTCATGTAACACAGCGCCAAGAGGCCGATGCGGTAGAGATACTTTCCGGCATATTCGAAGGAAAAACTACAGGTGCACCGATAGGCTTGCTGATTCGCAATACCGACCAACGCAGCCAGGATTACAGCAAAATCATGGATACCTTCCGACCTGGGCATGCAGATTACACCTATAGTCACAAATATGGTGTGCGTGATTACCGCGGCGGAGGTCGTTCCAGTGCACGTGAAACAGCCGTGCGCGTAGCGGCAGGTGCGATTGCTAAGAAATGGTTAAAAGAACGTTTCGGTGTAACCGTACGTGGTTACATGAGCCAATTAGGTGAAATGGATATTCCATTCGAGAGCTGGGATGGCGTGAATGACAACCCATTTTTCTCACCTAACAATAGCGTATTGCCTAAACTGGAAGAGTACTTAGATAAAATCCGTGCAGAACGTGACTCTGTAGGTGCGCGAATTACCGTGGTTGCCGAAGGTGTGCCGGTGGGCTGGGGCGAGCCGGTGTTTGACAGGCTGGACGCTGATATTGCTCACGCCATGATGAGCATCAATGCAGTGAAAGGCGTAGAAATTGGTGCTGGGTTTGATTCAATCAGTCAACGCGGTAGCGTGCATTCCGATGAAATAACACCGCAAGGTTTTGTCACGAATCACGCAGGCGGCATATTGGGCGGCATTTCTACTGGCCAAAAGATTCGCGTGAATGTCGCGTTAAAGCCAACATCCAGTATTCCTCAAGAGCGTCGCTCAATTGATAAACACGGTAATGCAGTGACTATGCAAACCACAGGTCGTCATGACCCATGTGTGGGTGTGCGCGCTACGCCAATTGCAGAAGCCATGTTGGCACTTGTACTCATGGATCATGCTTTGCGTCACCGTGCACAGAATGCGGATGTGGTCTCAAGCATTCCTAAGCTGTAGCTGCTGACAAAGTAGTGTGTTTTGAGTGATGTTTCATCAGTTCAGGGTCAGCATCACTTGCTGCATTGGCGGCTTTCTCGTTTTTATTTCATTTATTACTTCTTCGTAGGGGCGTTCGTTCCTTACTGGGGTTTGTACCTAAAATCCGAGAAATTCAGTCCTGCCGATATTGGCATCCTCATGTCTCTGTTCCAAATCAGCCGTATTTTTGCCCCCAACTTTTGGGGCTGGCTTGCAGACCATACCGGTAAACGCGCTCCTTGGATTAGACTCACTGCCTTCCTAGGCTTGTGTGGTTTTACTGCAGTGTTTTGGGCGCATGGCTTCTTTTGGCTATTTTTGGTGATGGCCGCACTGAGCCTATTCACTAGTTCAACCTTACCCCTAGCAGAGTCTCTCACATTGGCACATCTTGCCACGACTAACGGCCATTACAGCCGCATACGCATGTGGGGTTCGTTGGGCTTTATTGTGGCCGCAGTGATATTAGGGTTCTTGATAGATGCAACCGGAATTCATAGTTTGCTGTGGTTCTTGCTGATTGTGCAGATGACTTTGTTTGTACTTTCCTTCACTTTGCCTGAACCTAAGGTAGAACCCCACGCACATGATCATTTCTCTATCTGGCAGGTTATAAAACTGCCCAATGTGATTGCCCTGCTTGTAGGATGTTCACTGATGGTGACGGCTCACGGTGTGCTTTATAATTTTTACTCGATATACCTAAATGAGCATGGTTACAGCAAGGGCATGATAGGTTTGTTGTGGTCAGTCGGGGTTATCTGTGAGATTGTAATATTTATGCTGATGCCCAGAATCATGACGCGGTTCAGCTTAAAGACTATTTTGCTAGTGAGCTTAGTATTAGCAGTTTTGCGCTTTAGCTTGATTGGTACATCAGTGGATAATATTTGGTTATTGATTCTAGCGCAGAGTCTGCATGCAGCTACGTTTGGCAGTTTTCATGCAGCATCGGTAGAGGTGATTACGCAGTTTTTTAATGGACGCCACCAGGCTCGTGGACAAGCCATCTATAACAGTGTGGCTTATGGCATAGGCGGTACGCTAGGCGGTGTAGCTGGGGGTTATGCCTTGCAGTATTTAGGCGGCCCGCAGACATTTGTATTGGCTGCACTTTTCCCATTACTGGGATTAAGCGTAATAGGATTAGGGTTAAAGTTAACTCCTAATCAAAATAAACAAGGCATGTTCAGATGAAAACGTACGGTAAGGCTTCGAGAAAACTATTAAGCAATATAGCTTTAATGGCTATAGGTCTCATCGTTTATCGTGCCGTAAATGCTGCGACTGAAGTGAATATTGTAGGTTTATTTAATAATAAAGCGGTACTGATCATCAATGGTGGCAAGCCTAAAACGCTAGCAGTAGGGGAGAGCAGCAATGGCGTAAAACTCATTGCGGCTGATAGCAGAGTAGCTACTTTACTGATAGAAGGTAGACTAAGGCAAGTCGGTATGGGACAAGCTTCTTCTGTTGGCGGTAACGCATCTAATGGTGTAGAAAGCGTCACACTTTACGCTAATTCGGAAGGCCATTTCGTATCTGACTGTATTATTAACGGGGCGTCATTCAAATTCCTGCTAGATACTGGGGCAACTACCGTAGCGCTTAATAGTGGTGATGCGAAGTTTGCGAATATAGATTACAAGCGCGGGATACCTATCCAGATAAGTACAGCCAATGGCGTCGTGACTGCTTATCGAGTTGTCCTTCCAAGTATTAAAATTGGCAGCGTTACCTTGAGTCAGGTTGAAGCTAGCGTAGTAGAAGGCGGCTCACCGCCGATTGTACTGCTGGGGATGAGTGCATTGAACAGGCTGGACATGAAGCGTCAGGATATTGCACTGACACTGACTAAAAAATATTAATAAACAAGGCAAAATAAAAAGGGGCAGTTTCTGCCCCTTTTTATTTAACTAGTTAACCCGTGAAGGTCGTCTTTTGACCTCTTAATTTCAAAAGACTATGTTGCTATTTCAAACTATTTTGCTGCTTTTTTAACATGTTTGTGATGTACTTTTTTTACAGGTTTTGCTGCATCAGCTTTTGGAGCATCTGCTGGTGTCGCTGTTACGGCAGCATCCGCTTGAGCAGCTGCATCTGCAGCAAACACTGTAGTATTAATGGAAAGTGCAAAGGCGCCTACTAATAATGATGCTAATAATTTGTTCATATTGTTCCAGTCAATAGTTATTGAAATAAATCTACTTTCGGTAAATCTGTTATTTTGCAGCCGGCGTAACATCTGTTTTAACTTCCTCTTTCTTGGCTTTTTTAGCCGCCGGTACAACCGGTTTTTCTTTTTTAGATTTGGTAGCTACTGCTTTTGCAGGCTCTTTGGCTTTAGGAGCATCAGCTGCAAATGCTGCTGTACCTTGAGAAAAGGCTATGGCGCTAGCAAACCACGTTGTTACTAATTTGTGCATCTCGGTCTCCATAATCAATATAAAGTCATCCTGATTGCAAACTAGAACGTTGCTTTGCAACCATGGAATGTAATTTACAAGTTCAAGCTGACAGC
>JACDEP010000100.1:452-7701 GCA_013816325.1 Methylotenera sp. | reverse complement strand
GTGGTACTGCAGCTACGCAAGAGGTTTTTATTGAACATGTAGGTTTACCAATCCTTGCGTCTATTCGCCCAGCGGTGAAGGCTTTGCAAGACTTGGGTGTGTACCGAAATGGTAAAGATAGCGTGCAACTGATTGTTTCTGGTGGTATTCGCAATGGGGCAGACGTTGCCAAAGCAATTGCGCTGGGTGCAGATGCCGTCGCTATTGGTACTGCAGCGTTAATCGCACTTGGTGACAATGATCCACATTTAGAAGAAGAGTACAACAAGCTAGGCACTACAGCGGGTGCGTATGACGATTGGCATGAAGGCAAAGACCCAGCTGGTATCACTACGCAAGATCCTGAGCTGATGAAACGTGTTGATCCTGTTAAAGCAGGCCATCGATTGGCAAATTATGTAGCGGTGATGACTATGGAAGCGCAAGTGATTGCGCGTGCATGCGGTAAATCGCATTTGCATAACTTAGAACCAGAAGATTTGGTTGCATTGACGTTAGAAGCTTCAGCTATGGCGCAAGTGCCTTTAGCAGGTACTAACTGGATTCCAGGAGTTACAAAGATCTAATTTTTTCTAAGTTTTAACCCCACCCGATTGTTCGGGTTTTATGAGGGCACGCGTAATGAATGATTATTCTTCTTTAAAGACGGGTTTTACCTCCAACTACCGAAATAGAGCAAAAAAATCATTCATAGTAGATGCGCGTGCCCTCTATTTTTTTTCTTACAAGCTATTTACAGCCACTAAGCAAACTTTTAGTTTTCGACCCACTTGTCTAGGCTCTTTTATGCGCGCTTGCGTATTTTCGCCTTGCCATTACCAGCTAAATCCCCCATTTTGGTGACTACTCAATTATTTCACTGAATTTTCTAAATTTAAATGAGATAGGGAGAGAGTAATGAGTAAAGACATCAGAAAAAGAATGAACGAAATGTATATGCGCGATTGCTTAATGGCTTGGTTCGACGTTGCGTTGTTGTGGGCCGCTGTCATTTTCGTGCTGATCGCTATCCTAGGCATCGTACAAGACACCAATATACGTTTTGTGCTATACGTTTCAAGTTTCTTATTAATGCTTTTTAACACCGCCTCTGTTTTCGCGATGACTAAGCATTTTAAAGAAGATAAGGATTTCATCTACGGCTTAGATATCAAACATTTTGATGCTAATCATGCCGCCAAAATAAATCGCTAGGAGACTCAAATGAAAAAAAATTATACGCCGCCCAGTCAGGGCATCTTTGGTCAGATATTCGACACAGTTTTAGTCCTTGTATTGGTTTACGCTAGTTTGATGGTGCCATTGCTTTTTAAAGCTGAGGCTAAAGCCGAAGCGGCTGCGGCTGCGGCTGTCGAGACTGTAAAAGCGACTTGGGAGTCTTTAGGGCAGAACGCAATTCAACAAGCACAATGGATCAAGCTTGGTTATGACCCAGAAAAAGCTGCCACCTTAATTAATAGTCGTTTTGACTACACGATCGACCCATTGATGTTGATTATTACTATTGTTGTAGTCATAGGTTATTTCTTGTTCATGTTAAAAGTATCTGATAAGCAATATCGCGAAGTAATCGCTGAAAAATTCGATAATTAATAATTACTTACTAATAATAGTTGCTCATATTTCGGGAGAAAGATCATGGAATTTTGGAATATTTTGGTATATGTAGCATGGAGCCTTTCGGCGGTCATGCTGGTATGGATGGTGGTAGATGCTTTTATGATTTCTTCACAGTACGATGAAGAGTATTTGATGAGTTCTCGCGAAGGTAGCGAAGATGAAGTCGTTCACGGCATACATTTGGAAGAAGGGAGCCCATAATGGCTAGCGAGAAAATTACGAGTAGCGGGAACAAGCGCATTGCGATGCTTAAGGTGCTCAATCCTTTTCATATATGGGCACTTGGTGTGGGCATTGTGCTGGTGGGTGAGTTCATGGGCTGGAATTTTACAGTAGGTAAGGGTGGTGCTTATGCATCGCTCATTGCTTGCTGGGTTATTGGCTTGCTATACACTTGTGTGGCGATGATTGACTCTGAGGTTACTTCTACGGTAGCTGCTGCAGGGGGCCAATATACACAGGCCAAACACATTATTGGGCCATTAATGGCATTTAATGTGGGTTTATATCTTGTGATGGCTTACACCATGCTATGTGCGGCTGATGCGCTGGTGGTGGGTGACCTGATGAAGTCTGGTGCCGAGGTAATGGGCTATGCCAATCTCGATACCAAACCTTTCGTAGTACTAACCGTAGCCTTTCTGGCTTGGCTCAATTATCGAGGTGTATTCGCAACCTTGACACTTAATCTTGTCATTACCTTTCTGGCCTTCATGTCGTTAATCGTATTGTTTTTTGCGGTCGACCCACTGCATCAAGGTGTTGTGCTCCAGCACCAAGCGCTTCTCACGGACTTGCCATACGGCTGGATTGGCGTAATCGCTGCGCTACAGTTTGGTATGTGGTATTACCTTGGTATCGAAGGTACATGTCAAGCTGCCGAAGAAGTGCGCTCTGCAGGCCGGTCTATTCCATTAGGCACAATGGGGGGTATGATGACATTATTGGTGGCAGCAACCATTACTTGGTTTGTCGCTACAGGTTTAATGCCTTGGCAATATTTAGGGCAAGCGGTAACACCTATGTACGATGCTGCAACATTGCTTGGTAGTAGTCAACTTCAATTAATGTTGTTTGTTGCGACTGCTTTTGCTGCAATTGCCTCAGCCAACGGATGTATCAATGATGCCTCACGTGCTTGGTTTTCGCCCGCTCGTGATCGTTATATGCCGGTATTTTTTGGCGCGATTCATCCAAAATATCGCACACCTTACCGCTCAGTGCTATTCCTTGTGCCGATAGCAATATCATTTGCATTTACTGGGTTGTTGGATCAAGTCATCACGTTCTCTATCCTGTCAGGCTTGCTTGGCTACACCTTTATGACCTTTAACATGATTAAGTTCAGGAAAATGTGGCCACTAGGCAGCATCCACCGTGGTTATATTCATCCTTTCCATCCTATCCCGGCAATTACATTGCTAACGCTGTGCTGTGCCACTTATTTTGCGACATTCTTAGGTTACGGTGCATCGCTGCTTTCTATCATGGCGTTTTATATATTGGCTTCTATCTGGTTCGTATTACGTCGCTACAAATACGTGAAACGTGCAGATCAGTTCACCATGCCATGGCCACGACCAAAGGGATATTAGGGTAACAACATTGAGCTTTTAAACAAGACTGGCAACGGCTTTCGGGCTGTTGCCACATGTGGTGTTCAAATGAATATAGTCGTAGCTGTTCTCATAATAATGATGGTGGTAGTTTCATTCAAAAAATACCGTCGCGATGTTAGCAATAAAGCGAAAAGGCGCAGTCAAGTATTTGATGAATGCCTGACACTGCTGGAACAAGTGCAAGTGAGCCAGGATAAAGCGAATTTGCCATTTTTAACAGGCTATTACGCCGGTTTTCAAGTTTCATTGGGTCTTGTGGAAGATACTTTAGGTTGGCGAAAGCTGCCCCCTCTCTGGATACTGATAAAATTGGTGGGAAGCCATCCTAGTCATGGCACACTGGATTTGATTGTCAGGCCATCTAATAACGAGTTTTACAGCCCTTCATGGCAATGGGACGGCAACCTAACAATACCGCCAAATTGGCCGCAGCATGCCATTATCAAATATCAGAAAGAAACCGTTGATTTGTCTTTGCTAGACGCATATGTGCCTAAGTTGTTTGCTGATGAAAAAATGAAAGAACTACTCATCACGCCAACGATGGTGAGGCTGACTTACATGTTGACTCAAGCCGAGAGAGGCGAATATCTGATTATGCGCAATGCTGTTTATGAAGATACGCCGATAAGCAAAAGTGTCATTGAAATCCTACTGAAACAAGCGCTTGCCATACGGTTAAGTGTGGAAAATTCTAAATGAAACAGGTGAAAAGATGGTGATGACAACAGTTAGCAACAACGTTTTAAAACAGCCAATGAGTCCTAAATTAGTATTGCTTATCGCCATACTATTGCCTGGTATGGGACAAGTCATTAATAATGCACCCAAGCGTGGCTTTTTCATGGCCTGTTTTATGATCATACTTGGCCTTATAACCTTTAATCTTTCCCAGCCCAATATTTCTATGGTGGGCAGATTGGCAGGCGGTATTTTTATCTATGCAATCTCAATAATGGATGCCTATTATTGGGCAAAATATCGGACAGAACTATTTAAAACTAAAGGTCAGAGAATTTAGACCTTAATTGCATATTGCTATTGGAATGATGAATTTTAATTAACAGTAAGCTTTTGCTAAATATTAAATATAACTTATCGATTTAAGCCGTCAAACTTATCCAAACGGAGTAATCCTTAAAGAGAATTGTATGCATGTACTGGAAGACAGAAAATACATTACGTTAAGATGAAATGTAATCTCCCTCCAACTTGACGTATTGAGTAGCAATTTTAAAGGGGGCTCGCAAGTGCCCCCTTCTTTTTTAGTGTTAGTGGTGTATTCAGCATTTCTGAATCCCTTAAGTTGTTTTGCGTAAAGCTTAAAGTGATTCAAACACTATTCTAATTAAGCGTAAGAAGACAATTTAAGAGAGTTTATCAATTATGAATCGACCCGTAGATTTTTCGATTGAGGATGTTCAAAACTTACCTGACATCCGTCAGATAGCGATTGATAAAGTTGGCATCAAGGCTATACGTCACCCAGTTCAAATCAAAGATAAAACTGGTGGGGCACAGCATACGGTTGCAATGTTTAATATGTATGTCCAGTTGCCGCACAATTTTAAAGGCACGCATATGTCGCGCTTTGTTGAGATTATTAATCATAACGCACGTGAAATCTCAGTGGAGAATTTCCCCGTTATTTTGAATGAAATGGTGCATAGGCTTGAAGCTGAGGCTGGCCATATAGAAATGGCCTTTCCTTATTTCGTGAATAAATCTGCTCCAGTTTCAGGCGTTAAGAGTCTGCTTGATTATGAAGTGACTTTTATTGGCGAAATTAAAAATGGTAAGCACGACATCAAAATTAAAGTGTTAATTCCTGTGACTAGTCTTTGTCCATGCTCAAAGAAAATTTCTGCTTATGGTGCCCATAATCAACGCTCTCATGTCACGGTCACCCTCCAGTTAAATGATTTTATGTGGGTTGAAGACATTATTGCCATGGTGGAAGAGCAGGCCTCATCTCAACTTTACGGCTTACTAAAGCGCCCTGATGAGAAATATGTGACTGAGCGCGCTTATGATAATCCTAAGTTTGTAGAGGATATGGTGCGGGACATTGCTGCAGCATTTAACAATGAAGCCCGGGTGCAAAATTACATAGTGGAATGTGAAAATTTTGAATCGATTCATAACCATTCGGCTTACGCTTGTATAGCTAGCACTTAATCTTAATGCCTAATTTTTGGTAAATAAATCATGAATGATATTGTTAGTTTGAAGTTTTTAGAGCAGCCAAAGCCGATGCTACCATTGGACTTGTTATCCATCAACCCGGTATCAATTAGCCCGATTGTCGAAATTATTGAAGAGTTACGCCTAGGACATATGGTGGTTTTGCTCGATGATGAAGACCGTGAAAATGAAGGCGACTTGGTCATGGCTGCAGAATTCGTAACAGCAACAAATATAAACTTTATGGCTAAGCATGGTCGCGGATTAATTTGCCTTACGCTTACTGAAGAGCGGGGCAAGCAACTTAATTTAGAGCCTATGGTGACAAAAAATGGTACGAAAATGGGTACCAATTTTACCGTGTCAATTGAGGCTGCAGAAGGCGTAACTACTGGAATCTCTGCTGCTGATAGAGCACATACCATTCAGGCTGCAGTGAACGTGAATGCGCGACCTGTAGATATAGTTAGCCCAGGACATGTATTTCCATTGATTGCACAAAAAGGCGGTGTACTGGTAAGAGCAGGGCATACGGAGGCTGGTTGTGATATCGCGAAACTCGCGAACCTTGAACCAGCCGCTGTGATTTGCGAAATTCTAAAAGACAATGGTGAAATGGCACGCCTGCCTGATCTACTTAAGTTTGCAGCAGAACATGATCTAAAAGTAGGCACTATCGCAGACCTGATTAAACATCGTAGCCAAACTGAGCGTCTTGTTATGCGTGTTGCTGAACGAGTAGTTGAAACTCCATACGGTCAATTTAATTTGATTGCATTTCATGATTCTATTGCCAATGAAACACATCTTGCTTTAGTAAAAGGCGATGTTGCCGCTAATAAAAGTGTGCTGGTTAGGGTACATGAACCTTTATCTGTATTTGATTTCCTGGACGCCAGCAGTGCGAGTCACAGCTGGAGCTTGCCACATGCCATGCAAATGATTAGCAAAGCAGAAGTAGGTGTCATTGTGATGTTAAGACGTGATGAAAAAAGTGAGGATCTTATCCATGCAGTTAAATCAGCAGATCAGCCAGTTAGCAACCAACACACGCTTAAAGATTATGGGATTGGTGCGCAGATATTACGAGATTTGGGAGTGGTAAAGATGCGGTTGATGGCCGAGCCTCGCAAGATACCTAGCATGGCAGGTTTCGGGCTAGAAGTGACTGAATTCATCGGCGATGCATAGCAACGTGTTTGAGGTCACTTATGCGCTGTTGTTTAAACAAGCTAGCACTGCTACTTCCGTTATGGTGAGTAACTGCCTAAGTTGCTCTAGCTGTAGTTGAATTTAATCGCTGCGATTGACTAGCCTTTCTGCCACTATGGTGAAGTTATCGATGAGTTTATCTTTAGTGATTTTTGGTATGCCTAATTCATCTATCGCCATTACCATACATGTAAGCCATATCTCTTTTGCTTCATGGTTAATTTCTACATGCTGATGCATCGTCCTAACATTTGAATGGCCATGTTGTTCAACATAAAGCTTAGGCCCCCCTAGAAAACCAGAAAGAAAATTAAATTGCTCAATACGTGAATGAGCTATGCCGTTACCGCGAAGGTGTAATAGGTGTAACTTATGTCCCTCTGGCTTAGTTTGAATGATATCGTAAAAAACTTTGACTAAGCGTTGAACACCGTCTTCTCCACCAATCTGGTCATACAAAGACTGCCGTGGGGAATCTGGATTAGGAGGTTGATGGTGCGTCATGCTTGAGATCTCTATTGATGCTTGATTACCGAAGTTAGCGGTAACGTTTAGTTAGTTAGAATAAAGTAAGGGTAACTGACCATCGTAAGATTGCAAATTATCTTGAAGGG
>JACDEP010000100.1:0-442 GCA_013816325.1 Methylotenera sp. | reverse complement strand
GGGTAATCCCTAAGCAGTATTTTAACTTGAGTTCGTTTTCTCCAAAATTATCAGTTTCAAGACTATCAGTTCCAAAACTATCAGTTCTAGGTGTAGGCTTAGAGTTACTCCTTAGGGAGTAATCCTTCTAGAGAATTGTGAATATATGTATCTAAAACTCAGAATGTACGTAATGCGCAAGTATGGCAGGTGATTTAATTCATCATTTTGTAATGCAAATTTCACAAAGTGATACGTTAGATTTAACTGTGGCGAGCATAGATATTTAAACTGTAAAATTTACTTAGATTAATTTCAAAAGTGAGTCAATAAATAGCTAGACTCTTCTCTAATTAAGGGGACTTAAATTGATAGTTAATAAGGCGGGATCGGGTGTGCTGAGTGCAGACGCGTCCAGTGAAGCAGGGCAACATGCCACTCTTCACCGCAAGATAGATTGGAA
>JACDEP010000099.1 GCA_013816325.1 Methylotenera sp. | reverse complement strand
ATCTGTGATTGAATATTTTTTAGCTGGCTAGGAGGAAGCACTGTAAAGCAAGCCATGCAATGACTGCATTTCGAGCAGTCAGTATCACACGATTGCTTTTTATGAGAATCATGATGGTGGTCTGGATGAGCGTCACAATGTTGAGCGTCGCTATGATGATTAACTTCTAAACTATCTTCGGCAACGTCAGAGTTATTTGCTGAAATTTGAGTGGCAGTCATCACTCCACTGGCATATACGGTGTCAAAGAGAAACACGGTTGTAAGCAAGAAGATAAAAACACGCAGGAATATAAGTTGCTTAAAAATCATTAGAATTAGTTTACTTCAATTAAATTAAGTTTTCACTTTAATCAAAATTTTTTTGAAGCTACGCACCATTAATTTATCTAGCTCAACAATGCTCGATAAAGCACTTACCCATTAAATGATTTTAAAGCCTATAAACTGTACGTTATCGCACATACACAAACTTTAGACTTCACTAAGCTAACAATTTACCGGATGAGTTATCAATGCTTTTATATTAAAGTTCTAGCTAAAATATCTATGAACAATATGGAACCTGTATTGATGCTTGTGATGAATGTGCCACGTTATGGACCATTGCTCAGTAGCGTTCCTTAGTGAATCCACTTGCGTAACGCTATACTCAAAAAAACTAAACAAATAAGTTACACCAATCAAGATTTTAGTCTTGATTATCTATCCATGCCTAAAGGAGTATTACTATGCAAACAACAACATTAAAAATTACAGGCATGACCTGTGGTGGCTGTGTGAATGGCGTTACTAAAGCGCTGCAAGCCGTATCAGGTGTAACTGACGCATCAGTATCACTACAAAAAGCTGAGGCAACTATTCAATATGATGAACTGACTACAAATAAGGATGTACTTAAATCAGCTGTGATAAATGCAGGATATGGTGCACATGAAAATGGACAGACTCCATCAATCCCAACCAAGGGCGGCTGTTGTGGCTAATTGCGCTTAGGTTTTGGTTGGATTGTTGATTGATTGAGTACAAGCTGGGCTAGCGTTAGTATGGTGATCGGATAAGGATGTAATAATTGGACATGGTTCGGCTTGTTCAGAGGATTCGCATTCATGAACAAGCTTTAATAAAGTCTTTTGCATACGCTGCAAATCAGCAATTTTCATTTTAATGTCTTGTAAGTGATGATTGGTAACGTTGCGAATACCACTTTTATCGTGGGCATCTTCCAACCTTAACAAAGATGCAATTTCAGCCAATGTAAAACCAAGCGATTGTGAGCGTTTGATAAAACGCACGCGACCAATTAAGACCACAGGGTAATGATTAAAAGCACCTATCTTGATGGCAGCCGCTGGCAATAAAGCAAGCTTTTGATAGTACCGTATGGTTTCCACGCCCACATTAGCTTCACGCGCTAAACGTCCAATAGTGAGATGGTGGCTATTAGCCTTTACTGGAAAATGTTGCATCAATACCTACGTGTAAAGTTAAAAAGTTTAAAAGCATTTATCTCTAAAACTTTTATATGGGTTTAATTTTTAGTTTTAGAAAGCAATGAAACAACTCATACAATACTAGTCCTTAAGGTGAATCACATTAATTTATTATAGAGGTGTGTTATGTGTCTACATGACCCATGTAAAATCTCTAGAGGCATGCCTATCGTTGATAATACTCACTTGTCGGAAAAAATAATACAGCCAATTTATTTGGCTTTAATCATTGCTTCAGGCTGCTTTATGCTTCCTATTCCTTTAAGATTACCCCCCCATCATATTGGATTTAGTCTTGCTATTCGTCTATTTTGCGATAACGGAGTAAGTGTGGATGATTTACTCAAACAGGCGAATATGGCCATGTATAAAGCAAAAAAATCCGGCCGAACTACTTGGCGAATTTTCACGGGTTCAATGACAAAAAATCGGGAACTTAGCGCTCCTGTAAACTTTATTTAATAAATTCAATCTAGTTGCAAATAGTAACTAAATATCAATTCGGCACCCTATGCTAAAATCTAGAGATGATTTTAACTCTCACTTCGATTTAGCATGGCTCGTTTTCACGTTATTATCCCCGCTGCAGGTAACGGAAGCCGCATGGAAGCAGGTATGCCAAAACAATACCTGAGCCTGCATGGCAAACCGTTGATACAGCACGTAATTAAGGTGTTTGAACTGGCAACGAAAATTAATACGATTCACATTTTATTAAGCAAAGAAGATGCTCACTGGCGTAGCACTTTTTTGAGCTTAAGCAATAAAATGCAAGTGCATTATTGTGGCGGTGAAAGCAGGGCAGCTACCGTACTCAATGGTTTAAATGCCCTTGCTGATACCGTAGAAGAGGACGATTGGATCTTGGTACATGATGCCGCTCGTCCAGGGTTAAGTAATTTGTTGCTAAACCATTTATTAAGTACGCTGGAAAATGACAAAGTGGGCGGCTTACTAGCATTGCCATTAGCAGATACCTTAAAGCGTTCTGATAGCGAACAAGCCGTTTCTGCTACCTTGCCGCGCAACGATTTATGGCAGGCGCAAACGCCGCAAATGTTCCGTTATGCCACGTTGAAAAAAGCGCTCACGAAATTTAATGGAACGCCGACAGATGAATCAGAAGCAATAGAAGCATTAGGTTTGAAGCCCAGATTAGTTCCGGGAGAACTGCGCAACCTTAAGGTTACCTATCCCCAAGACCTGGCGGTACTCTCAGCACTTTTGAACACGAATTAAGTAATGGTAAAGCGAGAAAAATAATGATAAGAATCGGTCAAGGTTACGATGTTCATCAGTTAGTAGTTGGACGTAAATGTATTATCGGCGGCGTAGACATTTCCTTTGAAAAGGGCTTGGATGGACATTCAGACGCGGATGTTTTACTACATGCTATTTGCGATGCTTTGTTAGGTGCAGCAGCGTTAGGTGATATAGGCAAGCATTTCCCCCCTAGCGATATGCGTTACAAAGATATCAACTCACGCGAGATTTTAAGCCATGTGGCGGCCTTACTAAAAACACATGGGTATACCGTAAGCAATTTAGATTGCACCGTTATTTGCGAACTTCCTAAGCTATCGCCGCATACTGAGCAGATGCGTGCCAATATAGCGAGAGATTGCGGCATCAATATTGACGCCATCAATGTAAAAGCGACAACGACAGAAAAGCTGGGGTTTACTGGCAGGGGTGAGGGCATTGCCGCCGAAGCGGTATGCTTGATACAGAAGGCTTAATCTTGAAGTTGTATCTTGCAACTTGTTTAGCCTAAATTGGTTCAAAGCTTAACAAACAATTCTCCCAAGAAAATCTAAAAATATCCCATGTTACGTTGGTTCGAAAATCTATTAAATCCATTCCCCGTAAGGGAAATCCCCTCGCCGCCACAATCACTGTGGCAATTTTTGTGGATCAGCACGCATGGCATGCGGCCTTATATCATAGGCATGACTATATTTACCGGCTTGATCGGCGCATTTGAAGCCTTGCTATTTGCCATGATGGGTATGGTTGTTGACTGGCTGGCACTCATTCCACCCGCAGAGTTATGGGCTCGCGAAGGTAAACACCTAATTTGGCTTGTCATCGCGTTAATTGTGAGCGTGTTATTTATCCTCATGCAAACCCTGTTTAAGCATCAAACGCTGGCCGGCAATTTCCCTATGCGCTTACGTTGGAATTTTCACAGGCTTATGCTCAACCAAAGTATGAGTTTTTACCAAGAGGAGTTTGCCGGCCGGGTTGCAGCTAAGGTTATGCAAACAGCATTGGCGGTACGCGACGTATGGTTTATCTTCGCGGATATTATGATTTATGTACTAATTTACTTCGGCACCATGGTGACTATAGTCGGGTTCTTCAATCCTTGGATATCGCTACCATTCTTGGTATGGCTGTCTGCTTACATTATTTCGCTTAGCTACTTTGTGCCCAAGCTGAGTAAGGTCTCACAAAACCAGGCAGATGCCAGGTCTATGATGGCGGGTCGAATTACCGATGCCTATACCAATATAAGTACGGTTAAATTGTTCTCTCACGCTGGTCGCGAAGCAGGTTATGCACATTTTGCAATGCATGAATTCTTAGGCACCGTACATAACCAGATGCGTATGGTGACTCAGGTCGAAGTGGTCAATCATGTATTGAATATGTTGCTAATCATTTCTACCGGTTTAACGGCATTGTGGCTCTGGAGCAAAGGTGCCGTTAGCGTGGGCGGCGTTGCGGCGGCCACTGCGATGTCACTGCGATTGAACGGAATCTCACATTGGGTGATGTGGGAAATGACTTCTCTTTATGAACAAATTGGTACCGTGCAGGACGGTATTAATACCCTCACAACCCATAACACCATCAATGACTTGGAAGGCGCTAAACCGCTGCATGTGGACGAAGGCGAAATAAAATTTGAATCGGTAGAATTCAATTATGGCGGGACCAGAAAGATATTAAGCGGCCTGAATCTACATATCAAACCGGGCGAAAAAGTTGGCTTGGTTGGGCGTTCTGGCGCTGGAAAATCGACGATTGTTAACTTATTGCTCCGCTTTTATGAAGTTGAAGCTGGACAAATATTGATTGATGGGCAAAACGTCAATGGGGTTACGCAAAACAGTCTACGCGAACACATTGGCATGGTCACACAAGATACATCTTTGCTGCACCGCAGCGTACGAGACAATATTCTATACGGTAGACCGCATGCCAACGATGAGCAAATGATTGCCGCAGCCAAGCGCGCGGAAGCGCATGACTTTATTATTGGTTTGAGTGATGCAAAAGGCCGTACTGGTTACGATGCCCATGTCGGTGAACGTGGTGTGAAACTCTCAGGCGGCCAACGCCAGCGTATTGCCATCGCGCGTGTAATGCTCAAGGATGCGCCGATATTATTGCTGGATGAAGCAACCAGTGCGCTGGACTCTGAAGTGGAACAGGCCATCCAAGCCAGTCTATATAGCCTGATGGAAGGTAAAACCGTCGTTGCGATTGCACACCGCTTGTCCACTATCGCCGCCATGGATAGACTGATTGTGCTGGACGCAGGTAATATCGTTGAAGAAGGTAGCCACAAGGATCTACTTATACAGAAGGGCCTTTACGCAACCTTATGGGCGCATCAAAGTGGTGGCTTTTTGGGCGAGGCTTGAAATAACTCTTGCATGTAGTTATGCCTTAAGCAAAACAATCACCGCGCCACTTCCGCCATCTTGCTTGCGCGCTTCGGCATAGGCAATCACTTCGTCTTTTTGCATGAGCCAACCACGCACCTTATTTTTAAGTATAGGCTCTCGGTTGCGCGACCCTAATCCCTTACCATGGACGATGCGCACACAGCGTATTCCGCGTTTTTTGCAGTCGCTTATAAAGTGTGAAACATAAGTACGTGCTTCATCGCTAATGAGCCCATGTAAATCGATGGCAGCTTGAACTACCCAATGGCCACGGCGCAGCTTGCTTAAAATGTCGGGGGAATGACCATCGCGCAGGTATAACAACTCTTCGCCGGTTTCCAGTTCATGTGCAGGAATAAAATGGTCTGACAGTGAATCAACAAGCGCTTGCCGCTCATCACGAATAAATTGCTTGGGAATAGGTTTGGGTTTTGGTTGATAGGTATGCACAGGCTGCGCTGCGAGCGGTCGAGCGTCCTTCACTGCTTCGCGAAACAGATTTAAGTCTTCATCACTTTCGTGACTGATTTTATGACTGGGGTCAACCCAAGTCTGTTTGCGCGCTGCCACAGCATTCTCGGATTTATAAACGACTGTTAAAAAATCTACTTGTCTAAATAACGCTCAGCGTCCAGTGCAGCCATACAACCGGTGCCGGCGCTGGTCACTGCCTGACGATAGATATGGTCTTGCACATCCCCCGCCGCAAATACTCCAGGCACGCTGGTTGCCGTGAAATTGCCACCACGGCCAGCCTGCGTAATGATATAGCCATTTTCCATCTCAAGCTGGCCTTTAAAAATATCCGTATTCGGCTGATGCCCGATCGCAATAAATACGCCCATGAGCTTGATTTCCTTGGTGTTACCATCATTAACGCTTTTAATGCGCATGCCGGTTACGCCGCCGTCATCTCCCAATACTTCATCAAGCGTATGGAAGGTTTCTAATACGATTTTGCCTTCGGCCACGCGCGCCATGAGCTTGTCTACCAAAATCGCTTCAGCTTTGAATTTATCACGACGATGTACCAGCGTGACCTTGCTAGCAATGTTCGCTAAATAAAGCGCTTCTTCAACTGCAGTATTACCGCCACCGATTACTGCAACTTCTTGGTTGCGATAGAAAAAGCCGTCACAAGTAGCACAAGCAGATACGCCTTTACCACTGAATTTTTCTTCAGAAGGAATGCCTAGGTATTTAGCACTGGCGCCTGTGGCAATAATAAGGGCATCGCAAGTATATTCGCCATTATCGCCTACCAGTCGGATAGGTTTCTCGTTGAGGTGCGTCGTATGGATATGATCAAAAATCATTTCCGTGTTGAAGCGTTCCGCGTGCTTCTGGAAACGCTCCATAAGCTCTGGGCCTTGCACACCGTCAGCATCGGCAGGCCAGTTATCTACTTCAGTGGTCGTCATCAATTGGCCGCCTTGTGCAATGCCGGTAATGAGCACAGGCTTAAGGTTGGCACGTGCAGCGTATACTGCAGCTGAATAACCAGCAGGACCGGAACCTAGGATAAGTAGACGGACGTGACGTGTTGCCATGATGTACTGCTTTCTTTATGTATTATTAAGAACAAGAGATGAGGCTAAGCTCATTATTTTTAAAGGCTTTAATTACAATCTTAAATTATCTTCTCACTATTTTTCTAGCAGGCTACGTAGCATCCAAGCGGTTTTTTCATGGAGTTGCAGGCGCTGTGTGAGTAAATCTGCTGTGGCCTCGTCAGAAGCTGTTTCTGCCGCGGGAAATACGCTGCGTGCTGTGCGGCATACCGCCTCATGACCTTCTACTAGTTCTTTGATCATGTCTTGTGCATTGGGTACGGATTCGGATTCTTGAATCGAGGAAAGTTTTACAAAGTCGCGATAAGTGCCAGGCGCATAAATATCCAGTGAGCGAATGCGTTCGGCTACCAAGTCTACCGCCAAGGCCAGTTCGGTATATTGGCCTTCAAACATAAGGTGCAAAGTGTTGAACATCGGGCCTGTGACATTCCAGTGGAAGTAATGCGTTTTTAGGTAAAGCGTATAAGTGTCAGCTAAAAGACGGGATAAACCTTCGGCGATATTTTTCCTGTCTTGTTCTTTAATGCCTATATCCATGATGATTTCCTGATGCAAAAAATGATTCGAACTAGATTGATATTGTATTAGCTACTGAGTGACTTTGATACTGCTATAATTAAATTTGGCTACATAAAATCAACCAAATTAACGCAGAATATTTAAGTTTTTATAGGATTCTAGCTATCTTGTTCTTCAAAAAATCAACACCAGTTAATGCGCGCCGTGAAGTTCCAATGACTAAGAGCCATGCGATTGGTTCCAAGCTTATCAGGGAGGCCTGGTGGCTGGGGCTGGTGCTTGTAGGCCTATATATCACCGTGATTCTTTTTACTTACCATAGCGAAGACCCATCTTGGTCACACATGGCGGCAGACAATGCGTCTATCCATAATAGTGGTGGTAGCGTAGGGGCTTGGGTTTCAGATATGTTGCTTTACCTCTTTGGTTTTTCTGCATGGTGGTGGGC
>JACDEP010000098.1 GCA_013816325.1 Methylotenera sp. | reverse complement strand
GGTTTGCTAGATCATATTGCTGTTTGGAGATTGTAGTGGTGGTGACTTTACAGCCATAGTGTATCGCAGCATAAATGGCGAAACCGCCCCAGCCGGTGCCTATTTCAATGACATGATCACTAGGTTTTAAGTCCAGTTTGTCACAGATAGTCTTGAGTTTTAATTCCGAAGCAGCTCTTAGTGTGTGAGTATCAGCGTTGAAAATAGCGCTTGAATACATCATGGTTGAATCTAGAAAAAGGCCAAATAGCTCATTGCCCAAGTCATAATGTGCGGCGATATTTTTACGGCTGCCCTCCGTGGTATTGCTGTTGAGCCAATGCAAGACCTTCATGAGTGGTTTGGTCAGCCATTGATAGCCGCCTTCAAGCGTATCCATCACCGACTGGTTGATGCACATCAGGCGGATTACATTGGTCAGGTTATCTGCACTACAGTAACCCAGCATATACGCTTCACCGGCGCCAATACTGCCACCAAAGGCTATTTCACCGTAAAATCGCTGGTCATGAACCTTAATAATGGCGTTAATACCTTCATGGTTGCCAAAACTATGTTTCTCATCACCATCCACCACATGCAAATTTCCCTTTTTCAAATGCGTCAAGCGTTTGAGAATCTGTGCTTTGGCGAATTGCGCTACCCATTTAGAGCGGCTTTTTTGCTTAAGGTTAAGAGTGAGGGTTTCTGGTAACGCAGTGCGTTGCATGTTCGTAGTATTATTCATTAAGTGTTATACGCAGCCCACGTGTTATTGGATTCACATTAAATGTGTTGATATTTAGTTTTTGCTGATTATTTTGTCATTGGCATAAAACGGAATGCGTTTTAGCCATAAACGCAGTGCTTGCCAATAGATAGAGGTGATAACTTTAAGCGTCATTAATGGGTATTTCACTAGCATTAAATTGATCGTTTTTGGAGTAATGGCTAGATGTTGCAATGTAAGTGTGGCATCAAACATTTTTGGTTCGGTTTGGTTGTTTTGTGTGAGTTTGCTTTGCATAAAAATGTGCAATTTTTTAGCAGGAGATGAGAATTGCCAGTCATACTCAATATTCATAGGCATGAAGGGCGATACGTGGAATGACTTTTTGAAGTTAAATCGAAAGTTTTGGTCTGCATTGCCAGCATGAACATAGGCATAATTTTCACCCCAAGGCGTATTGGTGATATGCGTCACAATGGCTTCTATTGTTTGGTTATCCGCTGCATAGCAATAATAAAAACTCACGGGGTTAAAGCAATGCCCAAAGTAGCGCATATTAGTGAGAAGACAAACTTTACCCAGCGGTCTTTTGCCTATTTCTTGTTCTACTTTGTTTAAAATTTCATCTTTTAAAGGTTGGGTGGTGTTACCCCAATAATCGCTGCGTTTGAAGTATGCCACATTCGGTTTTAGATAAGACCAAAACCAGTTTTGATCGAATAAAACCGGCAATTCGTCCAAATCCAAGAACATCATAAACACGCGATATTGAAACTGGTGCGCTTTCGGCAAAAAGCGGCGGTGTTGTATTAAGCCAGTATAAATAGCGCTATTCATTCTTGCTATTTTTTTTTGGCCCGCTCGAAGTGCTTAAGTGCCTCTAATGCGCTAAAGACGCCATCTTCGTGAAACCCATTGCGCCAATAGGCCCCCGCAAAGCCCGTGCGGTTAATACCACTAATCTCAGCATGCCTAGCCTGTGCTGCAGCGCCTGCCAGAGTATAAACAGGATGCGTATATTTGATGCGTTTGTATACTTTCGCCGGGTTGATAAAGTTGGTATGGTTCAGCGTGACCAGCAGCGGCTCTATAGATTGCAGGTTCTGCAAGATGTTCATGTTATAAGTCACGGCCACGCGGTCGGTGCATTCATCCGTCACATGGTAGTTCCAAGCGGCCCAAGCTAATTTGCGTTTAGGCATCAGGGTCACATCATGATGCAGGTAGATGGTATTTTCCTGATATGGAATTGCACCTAAGATTTCGTTTTCCGCGGTCGATGCATCGCTCAACATCTGCAAGGCCTGGTCGCTATGGCAGGCAAAGAATACATAGTCAAACATTTCTTCTTCGCCGAATAAAAGTTTGACGCGAACTGATGTCTTTAAACGTCTCACGCTTTCTATAGGCGTATTCAGGCGTATCTTATATTTAAAGCTCTCGGTAAGTGCTTGTACGTAACTGGCTGAGCCGTTAGTAATCGTGCGCCATTCAGGCCGATCGTTAACAGTGAGCATGCCATGATGATGGAAGAACCGTACAAAAAAACGGGCAGGGAACTCCAGCATCTGCTTGGCTTCGGTCGACCAGATGGCAGAGCCCATGGGGATGATGTAATGGTTTATAAACTGCTCGCTATAGTGGCCTTGCATTAAATAGTCGCCAAGCTTGATTTCGTTACCATCATTGAGCAACTCCAATGCGCTTTTATTAAAGCGCATGATATCGCGAATCATCTGGTGGAAAGAAGGTTTAAAGAGATTGCTACGCTGCGCGAACAGGCTGTTTAAATTGGTGCCATTGTATTCGAGGCCGGTTTTTTCATCACGTACGCTAAAGCTCATCTGGCTTGGTTGCCAGGCTACTTTAAGCTCATCTAACAATTTGATGAAGTTAGGATAAGTGCGGTCGTTGAATACAATAAAACCAGTGTCTACCAAGGTTGTTTTTCCCTCGTGTATGACTTCATGGGTGTGAGTATGTCCGCCAATGTGGCTATTAGCCTCAAACACTGTGATCTCATGGTCTTGGTAAAGGTGGTATGCAAGTGTGTTGCCTGCAATACCGCTGCCGATAATCGCGATTTTCAAAACGATGACTTCCCTTGATTGTAGTTCTAATATTTTATTTTTCTAGATTCACGAATTTCAACGGGGACAGTACGGAGGTCCCAAATCAATCCTAACGCAGCCAATACCTTTAACCCGTAATAAGTAAAATCGATTTCCCACCAGTAAAAACCCTGCCTAGCGGAACCAGGAAAGTGGTGATGGTTATTATGCCAGCCTTCGCCCATTGTGACTAAGGCGATCCACAGATTATTACGGCTATGGTCACTGGTTGCATAGCGGCGCTTACCCCATACGTGTGCAAGGGAATTAACGGTAAATGTGGCGTGGTAAAGCACTACGGTGGAGATGGCAAAACCCCATACCAACAGCTGCAAGCCATTGGTATTGAGATGCGGGTAGACGTTAGCCAGAAAACTGCCGAACAGGTAAATACTTACCGCAAGTATCACAGGTACGATCACATCAAAGCGATCTAATAATCGCAGCTCAAGATATTTAGCCAGTTCTTTTACGCGTTCTGTTTTAGTGGCGAAGTGTTGGTTGGATAAAAACCAGCCTAGATGACTCCAAAGAAAGCCGTGCTGAACCGGAGAATGCGCGTCTTCGAACTCGTCTGAGTTAACATGGTGGTCACGGTGATGCGATGCCCACCATAAGGGCCCGCGCTGTACAGCCGTAGCACCTAATACCGCTAAGACGAACTGCATTGCACGTGATGTTCGGAAGGCTTTATGCGAAAAGTAACGATGATAAAAGCCGGTGACGGCAAACATGCGAATGGCATAAAGCGAAATTGCAAATACCACAGCAAACCAGCTCGCTCCGACCCAAAACACCCCTAAGCAGGCTAGATGGATGGCAACGAATGGAATCACCCGTAGCCAGTCTATCTCGCTCCAGCCCACTTGTAGCAGATTGTTTTCCGGAGTCGCCGCCTCATTATCGAACCAGTGAATCAATTTCTTAAACATGTTGGTGTAATCTCTGTGTAAGTGCAGGGTTGTGGCAGTTGTTTTGTTGCTGGTATCTATTTTTGTCTTTTACCTAATATTTGAAATGACCGTTATGTTTTTGCAAACTTATTGCTGCTTGCTAATTTAGGGCGCTCTTTAACAGGACTGTTTAACAGGATTGTTTAACGTGACTTTTCAACAGGACTATGGTCTGCGGGTCTTTGTGCCTGGGGGACTTTGCGCAATTTACTTAAGTCGTAACCCATTTCTTTAACAAAATTGGTTAACTCTAGATACTCAGCGTCTTTCAATGCGGGCTTTCTGGCCATAATCCATACGTAGTCACGTGCATTACGGGCAATAATAGTTTTTGTATAGGCCGGGTCTAGGTACGCAATGCGATATTCCGCTTTGATAGGCCATATAAACTGCATACCCCAAAGCGCATTTTCACTGTTTTCTATCACAAAGCCTTTGGGATGGTAAGTTTTGACTTTGCCATCAAAACTCCCTTTGTTATAGGTAAAGGTCGTTGCTATCGTACCGTCTTTATTCAACTGATAGTTTTCTACCGCGTTATAAGCATCGGTTTCTATCGCAGTCGGAATCGCGGCAATCACATACCAATCACCCATAAATTTAGGTAAATCAACTTTCGGTACTGTTGCGATTGAGGGTTGAGAGGTGCTGGCACACGCAGTTAACAAGCTTGCAAATAAGGACATAATAATAATTTTTTTCATATATTTTTCAATGGGATATTTAGTTTATTTAACGTAACTTATAGTTTATGGTATAACCTTCTGGCGTGATGGATTTAAGTGCTACCCAATCATTACTGGTAGTCTCGTACCATAGGTCGATATTTAATTTAGGTTTGCCTTCCAAGCTGCCATTTAATTTGTAATGCGTAACTTCGGTCATTTTGTTTTTGACTGGGATTGTCTCTACACCGACTTTAGTTATTTTGGTATCCAGCCATTCTGCATTTTGCGGATTAAGTAATTTGGATTCCTCAAGTATTTTCGGATTCCAGTAAGCAAAAGTCATGACGCAGGCTGGCAGGCTTTGTTTATTTTTTGCGTTATCTACTATGAAATTTTCGGCTGTTAATTTGCCTTTAACGTCCGTAGTCACCTTGTCTTCTACCGTGTGGGAAGCTAGTGTCGCTAAACAGTTGCCCTTCCAGGTTTCCACGGCTTTATGGTCATACTGGTAAGCATTAACGAAGAGTATTTTTACGTTGAATTTAGCGGTGCTGCTAAGTTGATTGGCTTCGTTCAAAGTGAAGGTATGCTGGCCTATCTTGCTTTTATCCAGATAAACATCAAACACCCATTCCTTTGCCTGCGCCATGCTACAAGCCAACCCTATGTTTGCAACGGTAACGGTTACTACCAGTGTCTTTATCATATTCATATAAGCCTCTTTGAATACATATACGTCACCACCATGGGTTCAGATTCAGTACACGGGCAAATAACAGTTAATTTTACTGCTTAGGATAGCCGGGAATAAATGCATTGGTGCGTTTAATATATCCTGCATATTCAGGGCGTCTATCCGCTATATCTTTTTCCAGCAGCGAAACACCGCTCACTTTGAGTAATAGCAGCGTCATCAAAACGGGTGAAATGATGCTCCACCAAGCGCCCCCTGCATAAGCGATGATGTAAAAACCCCACCAAACACAGCATTCGCCAAAATAATTAGGGTGGCGGCTATAGCGCCATAAACCGGTATCAAGCACTTTGCCCTGATTGGTAGTTTTACTCTTGAATGTAGTCAGTTGCCAGTCGGCAATGCTTTCCCACAAAAAACCGGCGATCACCACAAGGGCGCCAAAGTAATCCCACTGATTCAGTGCAGCTTTTGATTCGATAGCGCCAAATAGCGGCATTGATACGATCCAGGCTAGCGCTGCCTGTAGACCAAATACGATATAAAAACTTTTCAGCCAGAAATGCGGCTCATTGTTTTTTCGAATCTCCGCATAACGATGATCTTCATGCGGATTCCAGTTGCGCCAAGTCAGATACACACTTAAACGTACTGCCCAAAAGGTGACCAGCCATAACATCAGGGTGGTGCGTGGGCTCAACTCAAAGAAGAATAGGGTATAGGTGTAAGCAGACATACCTATAAACAGGCTCCACATGCTATCAACATGGGTAACATTGTCGCGTGCCAGGCTGATGAGCCAGCCGCAAAAAGCAAATAAGCTGATGGCCATCAAACCGGCAGAATAGATATGCCAATGAATCATTCTTTTACTCCTTTACCCTGTTATCTAATCTTACTGGGCTCGCAAAACCATCAAAACGGACAGCAAAGCTCAGTAATAGTGGGGTAATGACTGCCCAGCCTAATGATAAAACGATGTAACTGGGATTGCCATGAAGTATCACGGCGCCTAATTTTTCAGCGCCAATATAGGCCAGCGGTCCACCAATCGCGCCAAATAAGATAGCTACCAAATAGCGGCCATGCATCCAGCGTAAACTGACATTCAATGTGGTAGAAAAGTCTAGCCACAGACCCAATATCCATGCGGGTACCAGGGCAGTGCTCCAGCCGTGATGCATATAGGTGATCAAGTTATGAGCGACTCATGGTGTTACAGTGGACGCTCGAACTGGTAATGCGTTATCCACCATTCCTGGCCATTGTTATAACCAAATAGTTCTGCACAAGCCATGTAAAAAATGCGCCAGCGATTGCGCCATTTGATTGCATCAGCCGCGCCATAAGTATCTTCCAGGATAGGCGTAATAGCATCCTCCGCTTCATCCATATTGGCGAGCCACGCATTAGCTGTTTTTTCATAGTGCGTGCCATCCCAGCGCCAGCGCTGATTCAGTTTTAGCTTTTCCTGAAAGCGCAGCGGCAAATCGTCACTCGGCATCATGCCGCCAGAAAAGAAAAACTGGCTCATCCAGTCATCATCGCCTTGAACTTCAAAAGCGTAAGGCGTAGAGCGGTGCACGAAGATATGCATGAAGAATTTACCGCCGGGCACTAGCCAGTCATGCACTTTGCCGTACAGCAGACGATGGTTACGCATATGCTCGAACATCTCTACGGAAACGACGCGATCAAATCTTTGCCCAGTTTGCTGCACAGCATCGAAATGATTCATGTCACAGGTGATCACGGTTACATTGTGCAAACCACGTAATCTTGCGGCATTGGTAATGTATTCGCGCTGAGAATTTGAATTCGACACGGCAGTAATTCTACTATCCGGGTAATGCGCCGCCATCCATAAGGTCAGTGAGCCCCAGCCGCAGCCTAATTCTAAGATGTGCTGTCCGTTGTGTAGGTCTGCGTGTTCGCAACTTAACTGCAGGGCATTTTCCTCAGCTTCATTAAGATCTTTGGTATGTGGCAGCCAAAAACAGCTGCTGTATTTGCGGTGTTTACCCAAGCATAGCTGGAAAAACTGAGCCGGTACTTCATAGTGTTGCGCGTTGGCTAGCTCCGGTACCAAGGCAATAGGGGCCACATTCATAGCTGCGACAAAGTCCGCTTGTATTCGTGCACCGATTTCGCAATTTCCTGCACTGATTTCTTCTAAGCGTGTTTGTGATAAACGTTTGATGCCTACCCTGATGACGCTGTCCGGCACCAGACCTTTTTCTGCCAGGTTAATGGCTAAACTCGTTAATTGCATTCCAACCCTTTGTTATTTCGTTAACTAATTAAATACGTTTCTAAATTTCTGCGAGTTTGCCTTGGTACACTACAGCGCCGGTAGGCCCGCCGGTAGGCGAGCCGCCAACGGGTTCCAGGGTGACTGCCAAGCCACCATCAGCAAGCAGGGTGGCGGTTTTTTCTGACACAACAACTTGCTGATTGCCTTGCTGCGGTAATACCCCTAACGAAATAGGCGCAGATTTATCTGGGGGCAATATCCAAAGTTCGAATGACTTACTCGCTTGTGGTTTCAAGCTAGCCAATGCCGTCACGCGCATCTCTGGTTTGCCGGCCTTATTTTTAGCCAGTGCTAGCATCCAGCCGGG
>JACDEP010000005.1:24281-29446 GCA_013816325.1 Methylotenera sp. | reverse complement strand
ATTATCCGCAACGCTAGGCAACCTTAAGCACGCCATGGAAGTACTGATTCCATTCGCTAAGCCTGCGCCTGTATTAGTTCAGGGCAAAATCGCTAAAGATCTGTTCATCGACACCCTGTTACCGCCGGGCATCGAGCGCTTCCCTTGGGCTGGGCATCTAGGCTTACGCATGCTGCCGCAAGTGATAGAACAGATTGAAAGCAGTAGTACTGCGCTGGTCTTTACTAATACACGCTCACAATGCGAGATCTGGTATCAGGCGATTCTTGAAGCACGGCCGGACTGGGCAGGCCTGATCGCATTGCATCACGGCTCACTTGACCGCAATGTACGTGAATGGGTGGAACTGGGCCTGAAAGAAGGACGCCTAAAAGCGGTTATTTGTACCTCAAGTTTGGATTTGGGCGTGGATTTTCTGCCAGTCGAGCGCGTGTTGCAGATTGGCTCACCCAAAGGTGTGGCGCGGCTAATGCAACGCGCTGGTCGTTCTGGCCATGCGCCCGGCCGTCCTTCACGGCTCACCATGGTTCCTACACATAGTCTTGAACTCATCGAATCTATCGCGGCGCAAGATGCCATTGCCGCGCGCAATGTAGAACCGCGCGAATCTCCGCACAAGCCGTTAGACGTATTAGTGCAGCATTTAGTCACTGTCGCGCTGGGCGGCGGCTTCATGGCGGATGAATTACTGGCTGAAGTCCGCACCTGTTATGCCTATCGTAATTTAACCGAAGAGGAATGGCTATGGGCGCTGGCTTTTGTGCGGCATGGCGGTAATTCACTCAATGCCTATCCGGATTATCGACGTGCGATTCCGGATGAGCATGGCGTTTGGCATGTGCCGGATGCGCATCTGGCGCGGCGCCACCGTATGAGCATTGGCACCATTGTCAGCGATTCCAGCATGACTGTTAAATTTTGGAGCAAAGGCACTTCTGGTAAAAGTCTGGGTTCCGTAGAAGAGAGTTTTATCGCCAGGCTAAAACCGGGTGATTATTTCCTGTTTGCTGGGCGCTTGCTGGAACTGGTACGTGTGCATGAAATGACGGCTTATGTGAGCAAAGCCACCAGCAAAAAAGCCGCTGTGCCGCGCTGGAGTGGCGGCCGCATGCCACTATCTACCGAGTTATCGAATGCCATCGTAACCCGTATGGATGCCGCGGCACATGGGCATTTTGAAGGCCCAGAGATGCAGATGGTAAAGCCCCTGCTGGATGTACAAACAGCATGGTCGGCGCTACCGACCAATGACACCCTGTTAGCCGAAGCGCTGTATTCACGTGAAGGCTGGCACTTGTTCCTCTACCCGTATGCAGGTCGCAGCGTGCATCTTGGATTAGCCAGTTTACTGGCATGGCGTATCGGCAAACAACAGCCCAATACCTTTTCAATCGCGGTAAATGACTATGGCCTGGAATTGCTTTCCGCCACTGAAATAGATTGGGCAAGTAAATTCACCAAAAATATCTTCAGCACTAAACATCTAATAGAAGACGTGATTGGCAGCCTGAACGCCAGTGAAATGGCGCAGCGCAGATTTAGGGAAATCGCCCGCATTTCCGGCCTGATATTTGCGGGGTTTCCAGGCGCGCCCAAAAGCTCTAAGCAGTTGCAAGCTTCCTCTAGCCTGTTTTATGACGTATTCAGAAAATACGACCCGGGCAATCTCTTACTAACACAGGCCCAGCAAGAAGTACTAAGACAGGAGCTTGAGATTGAAAGGTTGTCGGACACCTTATTGAACTTACAGAAAAAAACTTTGCATTTGATGCTGATAAAGCGGGCTACGCCATTTGCGTTCCCTTTACTGGTGGAACGCTTTCGCGAAAGCTCAAGCTCGGAAAAGCTGTCTGACCGTATTGCTCGCATGGTGGCCGACTTGGAAAAAGCCGCGGGTGCAGGAGGTTTTAGCCCTGTGGAAAGTGTGCACGAACAGACCAAGTTTAATGCATCACAACCATCACAACCGGTTACGCGTAAACGTGAACGCGTACGCAAAAAGGGATTGCCACGCATCAAGCTGCCTAAACCCCGGCATGGTTTTTGATCTAGCAAATGAATGATGTACAGCTATTAATCATTGGCAACAATACTCTGTGGTTATTAGCCGACAAGGCGATCTATTGGCCACAGCAAAAAGCGCTGTTAATTGCCGACGTGCATTTTGGCAAGGCGGCCGCTTTTCGAGCTTTAGGCCAGCCAGTGCCGCGAGGCACTACCCAAAAAAATCTGGACCGCCTGGATAAATTACTAGAGCAATATGCTACGGACCGCCTTATTTTTTTGGGGGATTTTTTGCATGGGCCAAAATCTCACGCGCCTGCAACACTGGCGGCCTTACAGCAATGGCGGCAAAAACATGCACATATTCACTTTATATTGATACGTGGCAATCATGATATCAAAGCGGGTGACCCGTCTTGTTGCCTCAATATCAAGGTCGTCACTGAGCCTTATCTGCTTGGTAACTTTGCCTTGCAACATATCCCTAAGGCACATCTCACCCACCATGTGATTGCCGGTCATCTACACCCAACATTTGTATTGCATGGAAAAGGCCGCCAGCGCTTGCGTCTGCCGTGTTTCTATCACGAGGCTGCTTTTACCTTGCTGCCTTCTTTTGGCGACTTTACCGGTGGCTTTCAAATCGATGTTGCAAAAGCTAAAAAAGTTTTCGTTACCGATGGCACGGAGATATGGCCGGTTATTGAGCGTCAATAGAGTAAATCCTACAATCGAATCAGACTCTCCCTACAGATTACTCGCTTAGGCATTTCTAAAATGCCGTGTAGGCCTTATTTTTAAGTCCGTGAACCTATCTGCTTAAGGAGAAATAATGCGTGCCCTCACCTACCATGGCGCTAAAGACGTTCGTATTGAAACCGTACCTGACCCGATATTGCTGGAAGATGATGATGTCATCTTAAAGGTGACTGCCACTGCGATTTGTGGTTCGGACTTGCACTTATATCGCGGCAAGATTCCCCAGGTAAAAGACGGCGACATTCTAGGTCATGAATTCATGGGTATCGTTCAGGAAACGGGCAGCGCTGTTAGCCGTGTTAAAAAAGGTGACCGTGTGATTATTCCTTTTGTCATTGCCTGTGGGCAATGTTTTTTTTGCCAAAAAGATCTTTTTTCAGCCTGTGAAACCACCAATACAGGACGCGGTGCGATTATCAATAAAAAAGGCATCACTCCTTCTGCCGCTTTATTTGGCTATAGTCATTTATATGGCGGTGTACCTGGCGGCCAGGCGGAATTGGTGCGCGTACCCAAAGGTAATGTTGGCCCTTTTCCTATCAATGGCAGTCTGTCAGATGAACAGGTGTTATTTCTTACCGATATCTTGCCTACGGGTTACCAAGCCTTGTTGAATGCCGAAGTGCAGGCTGGCTCTACCTTAGCGATTTACGGTGCAGGTCCGGTTGGCTTAATGGCAGCAGCGTGCGCCCGGATGCTGGGCGCGGAAACCATTTTCATGATAGACCACCATGAATATCGTCTGGATTTCGCCCAACAGCATTACAACACCATCAGCATCAATTTTGATGAAGATGATGACCCAGCCCATACCATCCTTGAAAACACGCAATTCCGCGGTGTAGATGCAGTGATTGATGCGGTTGGTTTTGAAGCTAAAGGCAGCACTGTAGAAACCGTACTCACTAACCTTAAATTGGAAGGCAGCAGTGGCGAAGTCTTACGTCAGTGTATCGCGGCAGTCAGGCGTGGCGGCATTGTCAGCGTTCCGGGCGTATATGCGGGCTTTATTCACGCTTTTCTGTTTGGCGATGCTTTTGATAAAGGCCTCACTATCAAAATGGGTCAGACCCATGTACAGCGTTTTTTACCTGAATTACTGGAATTTATCGAAAACGGCGATCTGACTCCCGCCGACATCATCACACATCGTATGTCTTTAGAAGACGCCCCTAGAGGGTACGAAATCTTCAATAAAAAAGAAGAAAACTGCCGCAAGGTCGTTCTTATCCCAAATTAAACCGAACAACAACTTATCAATAAAGGAGCATTTAATAATGGCAAAAGCAAAAAATCCAATCGGTCTTGGTTCAGTGTTAAGTACGGTGTCTGGACCAGCCAGCCATGAAGTACCTAAACCTGCGGATAACAGCGTTTCACCTGACTTAGTGACCAAAATCGCTGCCTCAAAGGAGCTGGCTTCACAAATGCCGTTCAACGAGGGAAAAGTTCATGAATACGGTGAACCAGCCGGTTGTCCATTTGCGGGAATCATGCATAGTGTTGCTCCACATGTTGCGACTGCCAGTACCGTTACCGAGAGTAATGGCTCAGATAAAACGGGTTCCGGTGTTCCTCCTGAAGGAGAGAACTATGAAGGCGGCGACCTCGACCGCGTGCGTAGCGACTCTAAAGGCCAAGAGCTGACGACTAACCAAGGTGTTTCGGTAGCTGATAACCAGAGTTCACTTAAAATCGGCTTGCGCGGCCCAACTGCACTGGAAGACTTTATACTGCGTGAAAAAATCACGCATTTTGACCATGAGCGTATTCCAGAACGGGTGGTTCATGCCCGCGGTTCCGCAGCCCACGGTTATTTTGAAAACTACAAACCACTTAACAAGCTAACGAAAGCAGCACCGTTCACAGATGCCGGCAAACGCACCCCTGTGTTTGTGCGCTTTTCCACAGTGGCCGGTGAACGAGGTTCTGCCGATACGGTTAGGGATGTACGTGGTTTTGCTGTTAAGTTCTATACCGATGCGGGTAACTGGGATTTGGTAGGAAATAATATCCCGGTGTTTTTCATACAAGATGCAATGAAGTTTCCTGATCTTGTGCATGCGGTAAAACCGGAACCGCATAACGCCATTCCGCAAGCTTCTTCCGCTCATGATACTTTCTGGGATTTCATTTCCCTGATGCCGGAATCCACCCATATGATGATGTGGCATATGTCAGACCGGGCAATTCCACGCAGTTTTCGCATGATGCAAGGGTTTGGCGTGCATACATTCCGCCTAGTGAATGAAAATAACGAGTCCGTATTCTGTAAATTCCATTGGACGCCGGTAGCAGGTACCCATTCATTAGCTTGGGATGAAGCAGTTAAAATCAGTGGTGCAGACCCTGACTTCCATAGGCGCGACCTGTGGGAAGCGATTGAATCCGGAGCATATCCG
>JACDEP010000005.1:0-24271 GCA_013816325.1 Methylotenera sp. | reverse complement strand
GAGTGGGAACTGGGCCTGCAAGTATTTACCGAAGAACAGGCTGAAAGTTTTGATTTCGACATTCTGGATGCGACCAAACTTATTCCAGTGGAGCTTGTACCGTTAACTCCAGTAGGTAAACTAGTATTAAATCGCAACCCGGATAATTTCTTTGCGGAAACCGAACAGGTCGCATTCTGTACAGCCCATATCATTCCTGGTATCGATTTCTCAAATGACCCATTGCTGCAAGGCCGTATCCATTCGTATATTGATACTCAAATCTCCCGCTTGGGTGGTGCAAACTTTCATGAAATACCCATCAATGCCCCTCTAAAAGAAGTGCATAACAACCAGCGAGACGGCATGCATAGGCAAAATATTCCACGCGGGCGTGTTGCTTATGAGCCTAATTCTTTAGGTGGGGGCTGCCCCTTCCAAGCGGGTATGAATGGCTTTACTTCATTCCCCGAACCCATTGCAGAAGACAAGGTACGGGGTAAACCAGAAAAATTTGCTGATCACTATTCGCAAGCGCGACTATTCTGGTTAAGTCAATCACCTGCTGAGCAAAGTCATATCATCAGCGCCTTTCGCTTTGAATTAACGCGAGTGCAAGTGCCGGCCATACGTGAGCGCATGGTTTCACTCTTACACAATGTAGATAAAGAACTGGCGCAAACCGTGGCTAATGAACTCGGATTCCCCCTTCCTCCAGCCGCACCTTTAGCCAGTGATAAAAAATTTCGTGTATTGCCAGCCAGCCCGGCATTGTCAGAAATGCATTACCCAGGTGACGGCAGTATTAAAACTAAAAAAGTGGCAGTGTTAGCGGCAGACGGAGTCGATGCGGAAGCCGTACTAGGCATTTACGAAGCTATTCTAAAAGGAGGCGGTGTACCGCGCCTTTTGAGCATACGCCTAGGAAAGATCATAGATGCCAGAAATGATGAGCTTAATGTGGAAGCTACCATGGAAGCCACGCCAGCAGTGCTTTATGATGCCTTGATCATAGCAGGAGGTGAAAAATCCGTAGAGAACCTAAGTAGATCAGCGCATACATTGGAGTTCTTGCGTGACCAATATCGTCATTGCAAGCCAATATTGATATTAGGTGAAGCTGAATCGTTTTTACAAAAGGCTGGCATCAGCCAAATCCTGCCTAATGGGGATACGGACCCAGCCCTTATCGTAAGTGACAAATGGCTACAAGGTGTCACAGAATTCATTATTGCATTAGGTAAACCGAGAGACCATTCACGCGAAACTGATCCACCTATGGTTTAAGAAGTATTGTTATCGAAAGCTTAAATAAATTAAGGAGAATTTTATGGGACTTACCAGTGGGTATTTAGTCACGTATAACAGAAATGATGAAGCATTAGCAACACTTTATGATGAATATTTAAACTATATCAATGAGTTAGAACCTGACTCTCAGGAAGTACTTGATCATGTAGAAAATGCCCAGGAAGTCACTAATCTACAAGATGAAATGTGGGAAGAAGTTTTAGGAGAGTTAACCCTACAAGAGCGCCTGGATGGACTTGCTTATCGGCTTGAAAACGAAGCGCTTACTGAAGAGGACGAGCAAATAGAAGAAGCAATGGATTTGAATGAAGATGAAATGAATGTAGGTTATAACGGATAGCTAACCAACCAACTAATTAACTTGCAGCAATATAAAAACGCGGCTAAGCCGCGTTTTTATATTAACTCTTAACTTTAATGTCTTTTGACTTTTAGTCTTTTAGTCTTTTAGTCTTTTAGTCTTTTAGTCTTTTTTGTCTACGTTTTTGTCCAGCTCTTTGGCCATTTTCAAATGATGATTCAAAGCAGGAAGCGTTTTATTGGCAAATTCCTTAATTTCTGGATCATCTGCTGACGTAGCGGCTTTCTCATAAAGTTTTACAGCCGCTGTGTGTGCATCTACGCCCACATTTTCAGCATAACTTTCATCAAAATCGTGACCATCTCTTTTCTCTAACAACATCAATGAAGTTTTTTGTGTGAAACTAGGTTCGGCAGAAACTTTTACATTTTTCTTGGCAGCCATAGCTTTCAAATCTTCGCTCGTTTTAGTATGGCCTTCTATCATTTGTTTGGCAAAACTTTGCACTTGTGCATCTTTAGATTTTTTTATCGCTAATTCGCTACCTTTAATTTCGTATCTATCCGTCTGCGCGGCTTTTTGCAGAAAGTGTGAATCAGACATTGAAACGTCGGCCAAGGATGTGGTTGAACACCCTATAGCAGCACTGATAAGTGTGAGTTGAAAAAAGGTCCTTGTTTTCATGGTTATTCCTTAATGTACGAAGATAGTTGATGAGAGTGATATATTTTGTTTATAGTAAAAGTTTTGATATTAGGTGAAACTAGGCATTGTCTTAATTTCTTGTCAGCACTTTCTTACAGACAAAGAAGACTTTTCATCATTCAGCTAATCCAAGCTTCATGTTAAGTTGTTCACAGATGTCTGAGCATATTCATATTAGAGTTGTCTAGCATATTAAAAATAGCACAGGAAAAATAATGCAAAACACCTTACGCGTTGCAACATTCAATATCCATAAAGGCGTCACCCATTTCAGTGCGCGGTTTTCATTAGAAAATCAGCGTGAATTATTACGCACGCTTGAGGTGGACCTGGTATTTCTACAAGAAGTAAGAGATGCACATCTACCCCACAGTAAACGTTTTGGTGCTTGGCCCACCAGCGGACAAACTGAATACCTAGCCAAAGAAGGGTGGGATCAGTATGTATACGCTAAAAATGCGGTTTATCCGGCTGGGCATCATGGTAATGCCATACTTTCAAAGTTCCCCATCATTAAAACTCATAATGTCAATATCTCCGCCCATACTTCCGAACATCGCGGCATGCTGCATTGCGAGCTAGAAGTGCCAGGTTGGGATAAGCCACTACATGCCATTTGCCTGCATTTGGGTTTATTCGCTCACTGGCGTAGGCAGCAACTGCTTACAGTTGCTACGTATATTGAAAAACATGTGCCGCACACTGCCCCACTTGTCATTGCGGGTGATTTTAATGATTGGAATATGCGGGGTGGGAAAGTTTTTTCAGCTCGACTACATCTACATGAAGTATTTGAACGCCATACTGGCAAACTGGCTAAAAGTTTTCCTTCCTGGTTACCAGTCTTAAGGCTAGACCGTATTTATGTGCGTGGTTTTGATATCCAACACGCTGAGGTTCATTCTGGCTCACGCTTCCTTAAACTTTCTGACCACGCCATGCTTACTACTACCCTGGTTAGGTCATGATTCATTTTATAAAAGGCAACAAAATTGAATTATTAAGAAACGGCAGTGACTATTTTCCTGCTTTGGCCACTGCCATTGACAAGGCCCGGCTTGAAATATACCTTCAAACCTATATCTATGCCGATGATGAGACCGGAAAGCTTATTGGTGATGCGCTTGTACAAGCGGCAAAACGCGGTGTAAAAGTCCACCTATTGATAGACGGCTTTGGTAGCAAAGAATTACCTAGAAATTTTCTACAAGAACTGAAAGCCGGTGGGGTGGAAGCAAGATTTTACCGCCCGCAAGTCTCACCCTGGTCTTTCAAAAGAAGCAGACTACGTCGCTTACACCGGAAAGTTGTCGCTATAGATGGGAAAATCGCTTTCGTAGGCGGAATCAATATTATCAATGACTGTGAAATACCCGATAAGACACCCCCGCGTCTGGATTATTCATTACGGATCGAAGGTAATTTACTTGGGCAGATTACCGCAAGTGTAAAAAAAATGTGGCAGCGCACCTACTGGACATCAAGCTGGACCTCTGGCTGGACTTCAAGCCAATTGCAGAAAAGAACCTTACCCATCTCTTCTGTAGAAGTTTTGCCTGACAATGATGTGGAAGCTGCATTCGTCATCCGTGATAACATTTTTCATAAACATGACATCGAACAGGCTTATCTATATGCGATACGACATGCTAAAACGGAGATTATTTTGGCCAATGCATATTTTATGCCGGGCAGACGATTTCGCCAAGCCTTGATATTTGCGGCTAAACGTGGAGTTACGGTCAAGTTGTTGTTACAGGGACGTATGGAATACTTCCTGATGTTCGCAACCCATGCTTTCTATAATATCCTCCTCAAAAACGGTATAGAGATTTATGAATACCGGGAAGGTTATATGCATAGTAAAGTCGCGGTAATTGATGACTATTGGGCGACTGTGGGCTCTTCCAATATTGATCCTTTTAGTCTACTTTTAGCGCAAGAAGCCAATGTGGTCATTCGTGATCAAGCGTTTGCAAACGCGTTAAAGGAAGATCTGCTGAGCTGTATTTCTACTTGCGCCCATCGCGTAAATCCAGACCGATGGATGATTGGGCATCGAACCAAACGTGTATTTTCATGGCTGGCTTATGGTCTATATAAATTAGGCTTAGGTTTAATTGGCCGGACAAATCATCACTAAATCTGTTTAGTTTGATGCGGTTTGTTCAAACTATTTAAAAAATTTCTAATCACATCTTTAATAGCCAAGAACTGATTATTCAATAACAGCAAAAATAGATCATTTATTCATGTCCTCAGACACTAAAAGAGTCCCCGTCTTAACGCGGGGAGCCATCCTCTTACCCTCAAGCAATATGCTGGCATTGATGCTGGCAGCCTTGGCCATGTTAGGGCCATTTTCAGTAGATACTTACCTGCCCGCCTTTCCCAATATCGAAGCCTCTTTAGATGCAAGCTTCGTAGAAGTTCAACAGACGTTGACTGCTTACATGTTTTCTTTCGCTATCATGATTCTTTGGCACGGGTCCTTAGCGGACGCGTTCGGTAGACGTAATATCATCCTTGTATCACTGGCAGTATTTGCTGTGGCTACTTTAGGTTGCGCTGCCGCCCATAGCGTTGAGTATCTGTGGGCATTTCGCATGCTGCAAGGATTATCTGCCGGAGCTGGCGTAGTGGTTGGCCGGGCGATTATCCGCAACATTTATTATGATGTGCCGGCGGCCCGCCTATTGTCGCTAGTTACGATGATATTTTCGATTGCGCCGGCTATCGCACCAATATTAGGAGGCTGGGTAGTTAAGTTGTATGACTGGCGTACATTTTTCTCATCTTGTTTGTCTATACTTCTTTGCTACTTTGGTACTGCTATAAAAAACTTCCGGAAACTTTGCCGATTAACAAGCGGACACCTTTTAACCCGCATTTTTTAGCATTCAGTTATAAGCAGATATTCCGCTCGCCGCTTTTTCAATTAAAAGCGGGAGCGATCGCGTTCAATTTTGCCGGTTTATTTCTATATGTAGCAGCCGCGCCAGTATTCATTACCAAGCATCTTGGCTTAGGTCCTGAGCAATTTGCTTGGCAGTTTATTCCAGCTGTTGCGGGTATTTTTTTGGGAGCGCTAGCAGCCAACCGCTTAGTCGGTAAGGTCTCTATAGGCAAGCTGATGTTGATGGGTTATACATTGCTGATAGGCGCATCGCTAGCTAATGTATTGTACCACTTGTTCTTTCCACCGGCCATTCCATGGTCTGTGATTCCATTATTTTTCTACACGCTTGGGATGTCATTAATAGCACCGGTACTGACTTTATTAGTGATGAATCTTTTCCCAACCACTCGCGGCACAGTAGCTTCCTGCCAATCGTTTACGCAAACCATGCTTGGTGCCATTGTTTCAGGATTGATTGCACCCTTCTTAGCACACTCGTCATTATGGCTTGCCGCCGGACAATTGGCATTCGTGCTCATTGGCTTGGGATTATGGCTAGGCGGACGGCATTACCATTACACTCACCTGCCACCCGACAAACTCAATAAAACACCATCAATGCTTGGGAAGTGATTGAGTAACCTAAAACAAGGGCAAACATCTGCTTATTTCGTCCTTACTTGGGGTTTACCAATATTGGCTGGCTTGCGTATTTTTGCGGAAAGATGCGTTTCAGGTTCTCGATCTTTGGCATATCGTTAACCACGATATAAGGATAGTAAGGATTGTTGATTAAAAAATCCTGGTGGTAATTCTCAGCTGGGTAAAACGCTTTGAACGCATCGATCTTGGTCACAATGTTATTAGCGAACGCATGGGTTTTATTGAGTTGTTGCACATAAGATTCCGCGATGTTCTTTTGTGTATCATTCATATAAAAAATCGCTGAACGGTACTGAGTGCCCTTATCAGGTCCTTGCCGATTGAGTAGTGTCGGATCATGCACGACTGAAAAGAAAATCTGCAGCAACTCACCATACGATACTTCAGCCGGGTTAAAAGTGATTTGCACCGCTTCTGCATGACCTGTTGTGCCAGAGCTTACTGTGTCATATTGTGCGGTGGATTGAGCGCCGCCGGAATACCCTGATACTACTTTACGCACGCCTTTTACGTGCTCAAAAACGCCTTGCACACCCCAAAAACAACCACCGGCAATAACGGCTGTCTGCGTTGGACCTGAAACCTTTAGGTTATCTTGCGCCGGTTGCGCAATGATAGTCGGCGCTTCCTTAGCTGAAATAGTCAGTTGCCAGGCCAAAACAGAAAAACCAAGCAATAATGCCCATATTAAAGGTTTAGTAGGTAATTTAGGCAAGTACATTATTTACTCCAATCAAGATTGTGCGGTAAATGTGAGGGCGACCGAATTCATGCAGTAACGCAAGCCGGTAGGTCTGGGGCCATCGTTAAATACGTGGCCTAAATGCGCATCACAGCGGCTGCACGATACTGCCGTACGCTGCATACCCAAAGTGCTATCCGTAGTTTCCACAACGTTTATTTTAGAAATCGGCTGCCAAAAACTTGGCCATCCGGTGCCGGATTCAAATTTAGTCTTTGAATCGAATAGCGCTGTGTTGCAGCAAATGCATTTATAAATGCCATTGGCATGATTGTTCCAGTACTTGCCGGTAAACGGCGCTTCTGTACCTGCGCGGCGCGCAATGTCGTAAGACTCAAAAGGCAGCTGGCTGCGCCATTGTGCATCCGTTTTAACTACCTTGGCCACATGTATTACGCCCTGGCTTTTTGCATTGGCAGAAAAGTTTTCGATATTAATTTCCTGGCCGGATTTTACTGGTGCTACGGTCGCTGCTACTGCTTTGGCAATAAGCGAATTAGCAGCTAAAAAAGTCGCTCCGTACTTAAGTATATTGCGACGGGCATTTAAAGCGTTATTGCTACCCAATTTGTCATTCGGTTTCATGATATTTACTCTCCGGTTGATTGCTTACATTGGTCGGAAATATTGCGCAATCCTTACAAATTCAATGTGTTGCTCCAGTTGGAAAGCATGTATCGGTATACGTTCAGCGGAGGTATCAATCACCCGTATGGGGCAGGTATATTCTTAGTGGATATAAGTTATTATGAGAAAATGGAAATTGCATGAACTACTATAACTTCGAAAAATTTCGTGTTTCACTGAAAAGAAATCTAGCCTTAATAGGTTATGCCATTATTACTTTTTGTTTATTCCTGATTATCTTTGAATACCTCATCGCTGCACAATCTGCAAAAAGTCACGCCCAGCAAAGAATTGAAGCCAGCAACTATGCCAGTGTCTTAAAATCTAAAATCGACCATGAACTGAATTCGATCTTATTTATATCTACCGGCCTATCGAGTTATTTCACGGTTTACCATGACCATATTGAGCCAAAAAAAGTAAATGCAATGTTGGCCGACCTGTATTCCCGCACCAAACTTGTACGTAACTTTGCAGTTGCCGTTAATACCCGGATCACCTATGTTTATCCTATAGAGACCAATAAGCAGATTGTTGGCATGGACTATCAAGACCTGCGCAAGCAATGGCCCGAGGTCAAGAAAGCGATTGACAGCCATGAAGGTCTGTTAGCTGGGCCGCTGGACTTGTTACAAGGAGGTAAAGGCTTGATTTACCGTTACCCGGTGTTTATAGATGGCCAATATTGGGGATTACTGTCTACCGTTATTGATACTCCTGAGTTTTTTAAGGCAGCTTTTAGCGATGTTTCTGATCACTATGAATTAGGGATACGCGTAAGGGATTTCAACGGACAGGTTAGCAAAGCTTTTTATGGGGACGACCACCTTTTTATGAATCGCCAAGCGTACCGCACCATAAGCTCCGTACCTAATGCAGAGTGGGAATGGGCGATCTTGAGTAAATCCGGTAAAGACTTAACCGTACCTTTCATGATAAGGGCATTAGTAATAGGCATGAGTCTAGCTTTTGCTTACATCGTGTTTTTTTTCCTAAAAGAAAGAACCACACTGGCTTCACACGCCATGTATGACAGCCTTACCGGACTAGCGAATCGGCGCTTACTTTATGACAGGATGGATCAAGCCCAGGCGCAGAGCAAACGATTGGACCACTACTTTGGCATCATGTTTATTGATATCGATTATTTTAAAAAAATTAACGACACCTACGGCCATGATTTTGGCGACGAACTATTAAAAACTGTGGCTGTGAAGTTACTAGGCTGCATCCGTGACGTTGATACCTTAAGCCGTATAGGCGGTGATGAGTTTGTGGTGGTGATTGAACAACTGGGAAACAAAGACGATGTCGAGTTAGTAGCCAAAAAGATCTTCGCTAGCTTCGAGCATCAGGTAAATATCATGGGTAAGGATATCTTGATTGGCCTTAGCATTGGCATTTCAATCTATACACCACATTCATCCAGCAACGTAAAAAGCCTCATGAAAGAGGCGGATATTGCCTTGTATGAAGTTAAAGCCTGCGGCAGGAACAGTTATAAAATATTCACTAAAGAAGATTAGTTTTCAAAAAATACTTTCAAACTATTACTTTTTAATTAAGCTATTGTTCTTTATGTAAGGCCACGGCATTCATGCAGTACCGCAGGCCACTTTCACCTGGCCCGTCCGGGAAAACATGTCCCAGATGGGCGTCGCAAGTATTACAAATAGTCTCTACCCTTGCCATACCGTGCATATTATCCAAACGATACGCTATCGCATTTTCTTTGATGGGCTGGGTAAAAGATGGCCATCCGGTTCCTGAATCGAATTTCTCTGTAGCATCAAACAATAAAGTCCCGCAGCAAAGGCAGCTATAGATTCCCGGCTCGAACAGATTACATAATGCAGAACTGAACGCTCGTTCCGTACCAGCTTCACGTGCCACCCTGTATTGCTCGTCCGTTAATTGCTGGTGCCATTCTTCGGTAGTTTTCACAACTTTTTGATCCGGCTTTGGGTTGCCGTTCCGCGCAAAGCCTAACACTTCTTTCCAGGTGATCATTGCTTTCTCCTCAAAACTACTTGTCGTGAATTAATTGTCGTTATTAGACGGTTGTTATCAAACATAGTTTATTGCTAACCATGTTGGATGTTCGATACCCATATTAGTTTTCTAAGTATTCAATTTACGATAATTGATGTGGTGGTATGTATTTTGCTTTTTATGATAATAGTAAGTAAATATTTTTAAAGAGGAGAATATTTTTACATCATGGCGAATACCTTAAACGCTAATACAGCAGATTCACTTTCATCATCCCAACAAATCCAGCGAAAGGCATTTTATACAGGTTTAATTAGCATTTTGACAGAAGAGCAAGCTAATGAGGCGCTTGTAAAGTGGGCTACTTTTATCAATGAAACCGGTTCGGCCTTCAATGGTTTAAATAGCTTCGCACGCGATGTTTGCAAAAACTATCATAAAGATAACCAACAACGCGATTTAGTTAGGGCTTTAAATCGAGCATTGTTCTACAAAGATAAAACGGCTGCTAACAAAGATGAAGTTAAAACGCCAGTAATCGCTATGGACCCCACCTTGGATGCAGATCAATCCATCCTAATGGATCAGCCTATAAGCACCACTGATTTCCAGACTTTTGAATACTTGTTCGTCAAGATTCTTAAACTGGTAAAGGCGCACAGCAACGAAACTAGCATGGCTTTGCATCCCTTCTTGAATGAGTTGATTCAAAGCATGCCATGGTCGGAAACGCAGCAACAGCAAATTACCATCTTGATTGATTCGGGGACTACTACACAAATGCGTGCCTACAGACCTGATCAGCTTAAAACTTTCTTGAAACATTTGCGCTCATGGCTGGTAGACGAGATTGGCAAACAGGAAGCAGAAGCACTTTTGATACAGGCAATTAAGGAAACTGAACAACAATCCGTGAGCGTCAAATACTCGCCATTGAATTTTGTTTAACTAATTTAACTATTAACCATTTGAAGTGGGGCACAGTTTTTGCTAATTGATTAACGTAACGATACTAAATATACAAAAACAATACATATTTAATTATGTAGCAAGCACTTTAAGCACCCTGATGTATACAAAAACCATATTATTAAATAAGGGAATATATGAATCGCGGGAAAAACACTCTATATAGATGGATTTTAGTTGCTGGTATCATGTTTTCGGCAACCCTGCCAGCGCTTGCGGAAACCTCTTTAACCACTACTACAGGCGCTGTTTCGGTACCTGTCAATCCATCCACTATAGCTGCTGATCCAAATGCTCCTGCGCCTGCTGGTGGGCCATCGGCTTCGCCTACAGATATGTCTGCGACGCCGGCTGATACTACGATGTCGCCTACTCCGACTGTTGTAGCACCCGTTCCAGCGCCGCCGACGGCTCCAACAGCCACTTTTGAAGTCGGTTTTGACAAGATCAGTTCCGGAGATACAGCTTGGATGCTGACTTCCACAGCGCTGGTACTATTAATGACCATTCCTGGCCTTGTCCTTTTCTATGCCGGCATGGTGCGTAAGAAGAATGTGCTTTCAACGGCCTTGCAAAGTTTTGCTATCTGTTGCGTAGTTACCGTACTCTGGGTTTTAATCGGCTATAGCCTAGCGTTCACGCCAGGATCCACTCCCTTCCTAGGCAGTTTTGACCGAGTCTTACTGAATGGCTTAAGCTATATAAAAGCAACCAGCCAATTGAGTGTTAATCATATCGCGCCGACTATTCCTGAATCTGTATTCATTATGTTTCAAATGACCTTTGCCATCATTACTCCGGCATTGATTGTAGGCGCATTTGCTGAGCGTATGCGTTTCACTGCCATGCTAATCTTCATGAGCTTATGGTCTGTATTGGTATATGCGCCTGTGGCCCATTGGGTCTGGGAGCCATCGGGGTTATTAGCTTCCAAAGGTGTGCTGGATTTTGCAGGCGGTACAGTCGTACATATCAACGCGGGTGCAGCAGGCTTGGTATGTGCTTATATGCTAGGGCCTAGAACAGGTTTCGGTAAGGTACCTTTCATTCCTTATAATTTGGTCTATACCCTGGTAGGTGCCTCACTGTTGTGGGTAGGCTGGTTCGGTTTCAATGCAGGTTCTGCTGTTGCGGCTGATGGCCGTGCCGGCATGGCAATGCTAGTGACACAGATTGCTGCAGCGGTTGCTGCCCTCACTTGGATAGGTATCGAGTACTTTATCAAATCACGTATCACCATGCTCGGCTTCGCTTCTGGCGCAGTGGCAGGTTTAGTAGCCATTACCCCGGCATCGGGTTTTGTTAACGTCAATGGTGCACTGGCAATCGGTTTAGCGGCTGGCATATTCTGCTACTGGGGGGCTACTGCCTTGAAACGCCTGTTAGGTGCAGATGACGCACTGGATGTATTCGGTATTCACGGTATAGGTGGCTTAGTAGGCGCGATTCTGACCGGGGTTTTTGCTGACAAAGCCATTAGTGGCCTTGACGCTAACCTGATGCTACAAACAGTCGCAGCCTTTGGCACATTGATTTATAGCGCGGTAATGACCTTGATCATATTAACTGTAGTGAATATGTTTGTGGGCTTACGTATCGACGCTGAAGAAGAGCATGACGGGCTAGACTTAACACAGCATGCAGAAAGAGTGATGTAAATGAGCGCAACCGAGAAACTGTCAGTAGCGGCGTTGATCGGCGTGATATTACGACGCCGGATCAACCGCACCATAGATGTTAAATGGCTGGTCGAAAATGATGCCTACGCACGTGAAATCATTAAGATAAGCCGAGAGCAAAAGCTTGAAGACCTAAATGAGTATGCGGATCACCTTGAAAAACTCACATTCGGGGAATCTAAACCCAATATGGCGCCAGCGCCTGCTCAATCTATGGAAGACACAGCGAAAGCTGATATTCATGAATGGTTAAAAGAAACCGAACCGGAAGTTGAAGAGAAAGAAGATGACGCTGTATTGGATGCCAGTAAATATATTGGCGGCTTAAGGTAAGTTTTACGCATCAAATTGGGGCGACAAATTCCAGTTTGGTGCGTAAATCATTTTTACATTCCGTTAAATACTGGGCCGCTACCGCCTTCAGGTGGAACCCAAACAATATTTTGTAAAGGATCTTTTATATCGCAAGTTTTGCAATGTATGCAGTTTTGCGCATTAATCTGCAAATAAGGTTCGCCTGATTCGTGTTTAACGATCTCATACACCGCCGCCGGGCAATAACGCTGTTCAGGCGCGTCAAACTCAGCCAGATTGACTTTAATCGGAATGGTTTTATCTTTTAAAAGCAAATGGCAAGGCTGATCTGCATCATGCGCAATATTGCTTAAGCTAATAGAATTCAAGCGGTCAAAACTGTAGATGCCATCTGGTTTGGGATAAGCTATTTTGGGCATCTCACTTGCGAGTTTAAGGCATTCATGGTCGGCTTTCTGGTGCTGCAAAGTCCAAGGTAGTGTTATTTTAAAAGCGCCTAGCCACATTTCCATGCCACCCAACATGGTGCCGGCCCAAGTACCGAATTTTGATAATAAGGGTTTGATATTACGTACGGCATGTAAGTCCTGCCACACCCATGAATTACGAAGTGCTTGCGGGTAAGCCGTGAGTAAGGGTTGAAGACCATCTTCTTTGCCTAAAGCTTCAAATATCGCTTCTGCGGCCAGCATGCCGGATTTCATGGCGTTGTGGCTACCTTTGATGCGCGGCACGTTGACCATGCCTGCACTGCAGCCAATCAAGGCACCGCCGGGGAATATCATTTCCGGCCAGGACTGCAATCCACCTTCAGTGATACTTTTGGCGCCGTAACTTAAGCGTTTGCCATCTTGCAGCAAAGCTTTGATAGTTGGATGCGTCTTGAAGCGCTGAAATTCATCAAAAGGCGAAAGATGCGGATTTGCATAATCCAGGTGTATCACGTAGCCGATAGAAACCAAATGCTCGCCATAATGGTAGATAAATGAACCGCCGCCGGTATGTGCATCCAAAGGCCAGCCCATTGTATGCGCGGCATAGCCGGAACGATGCTTTTCAGGCGTTACCCGCCATACTTCCTTGATACCTAAACCATATTTTTGTGGCGTGGTGCGCAAGTTGAATTTCATTTCCAGCTGGCGCGTCAGCGAGCCACGTGTGCCTTCGGCAATCAATGTATAAGGCGCGCGAATCTCAATGCCCTGTACGAATTGTGCCGTAGGTTCGCCATTAGCTGCACGCCCCATGTCGCCAGTAATAATGCCGACGACTTGCTGCTTATCGTCATATAGCATTTCCTGAGCAGAGAACCCAGCGTAGATTTCTACGCCCAACGCTTCTGCCTGTTCTGCCAGCCATTTACACACATCACTCAAACTCGCAATGTAGTTGCCTTTGTTGCGCATAATCGGCGGCAATAACCAATGCGGGATATCCCAGGAGTTTTCTTTACTCAGCAGCAAAAAACCGTCTTCAGTCACAAGCGTATTCAATGGGGCTTTGAGTTCACGCCAGTTCGGGAATAGTTCAGTAATAGCAATCGGGTCAATGATTACGCCTGAAAGAATGTGCGCGCCGACTTCTGCGCCCTTCTCTAATACACAAACGCTAAACTCGCGGATAGCGGCCTGTGCCAATAGTTTAAATCGGGTAGAAGCCGACAAACCCGCAGGGCCGCCGCCTACAATCAACACGTCATAATTCATCACATCACGTTGCATATTTTCCTCTGGAACTAATCCAAACTTTTAAGCGATTTCCGGTAAGTTTACCAAATCGCTTCTTTTTATACCCGCTGTTAATTCACGGCATAGAATCAAGAACTCACGTATGCCCGCAGTCTGATATTTCTGTTTGTGCCATAAGAAATAAAAGAATCGGCCCAAGTCCAGCTTAGGCGTGGACAACGGCACCAAACTACCTCTTCGAAAAGCATCCTTAAGCGCCAGACGTGAGATACAACCTATCCCTAAGCCTGATTCCACCGCACGCTTGATGGCCTCAGTGTGTTCGAGTTCAAGTCGGATATTAAGTGCCGCATTATAACTATGAAAAGCCCTATCGAAAGTCTCCCGGGTGCCGGAACCTTTTTCACGTAAGATCCACGGCTCTAGAAGTAATTGCTCCACTGTCACCTTACTCAACTTTGCTAAAGGATGATCCGGTGCAGTAAAAACCACCAATTCATCGGCAACCCAAGGCTGAACTTCAATATCCGGATGGTGGCAATCACCTTCAATCAGCCCAAGATCCAACTCATGATTCGCGATTTTTTGCACTATGGTACTAGTATTATGCACCTGCAATTGTATGCGGCTTTCGGGATGCTCCTGTAAAAACCGCGCCACTAATATAGTCGCCAAATAGTTACCTACGGTAAGTGTAGCGCCGATTTTCATGTGACCAAAACTGGTATGGCCTTGCAACATCGCTTCAATCTCTTTTGCCCGATCCAGCAACTCTACAGCGCGTGGCAGCAATTGCTGGCCTGTTTCATTAATGCGTAACGATTTCCCTACGCGGTCAAATAGTTGCAGGTCGAATTGCCGCTCAAACTCGCCTAAGGCAGTACTAGTTGCAGATTGAGATAAAGACAAATCTTCAGCCGCGCGAGACACACTGGCCGTGCGGCTGATAGCCACAAATATCTCGAGTTGTCTCAAACTATATTTCATATATGGATTCTAACTATGGACGATGACAAATGCATCAGTTAAATAGATATATATTATCTTTATAATCCATTTAACATATATTGTACTTTACTATAAAATGCACGGCAATTGAGAAAATAGCAATGGCAGAGGAAGCAATGATGAAAATATTGGTAGCGGTTAAGCGAGTGGTTGATTACAACATCAAGGTACGCGTTAAACCTGATGGTTCTGATGTCGATATCGACGGCGTAAAAATGGGCGTTAACCCGTTCGATGAAAACGCCATTGAAGAGGCTTTGCGCCTGAAAGAACAAGGTAAGGCGATTGAAGTCATAGCCGTTTCATTCGGCACCCAGGTTAACCAGGATGTATTAAGGCATGCCCTTGCTATGGGTGCAGACCGCGCTATCTTAGTTGAAAGCACCGCCAAACTGCAGTCTTTAAGTGTCGCCAAATTATTAAAAGCCGTGGTGGAGCGTGAGCAACCAAACCTCATCCTTCTGGGTAAACAGTCTATCGATGATGACGCCGGCCAAATGGGCCAAATGTTGGCTGGTCTTTTAAATTACCCTCAAGCCACTTTTGCATCGTCTATCAAAATAGAAGGCAATGAAGCCACCGTGACGCGTGAGGTAGACGGCGGCACTGAAACATTAGCTTTGAATCTACCAGCAGTAATTACCGCAGACTTGCGCTTAAACGAACCGCGCTTTGTCAAACTGCCAAATTTGATGATGGCCAGAAAAAAACCGATTGAAACTATGAGTGCAGACGAGCTTGGCATTAACTTGGAACCTCGCTTGAAACTATTGAAGGTAAATGAACCGCCTGCCAGAAAACCTGGTATCCGCGTCAATAGCGTAGAAGAACTGTTAAATAAATTGCGTGCTGAAGAAGGTATCACACTATGAAAACATTAATAATAGCCGAGCATAATGGCAAGCAATTAAGCCCGGCGGTACAGCAAGCCGTTACCGCCGCGCAATTTTGGCAAGCACCGGTGGATTTGTTGGTGGCAGGCGGCAATGACGCTATCGTACAGGCAGCAGCCTCTATTACTGGCATTAACCGTGTGCTTCATGCCAATGCTGTCTATCTAGCGCACCCGCTAGCGGAAGACGTGACGAACCTGATTTTATCCATCGCCAGCGATTACCAAGTTATCTTAGCAGCACACTCTTCTTTCAGCCGCAATATTTTGCCGCGCGTAGGAGCCCTGCTCGATGTAGCCATGATTTCTGATGCATTGACTATCCATGCAGACAATACTTACAAACGTTCAGGCTATGCCGGTAACGTGCACAATGTGATTCGAAGCACGGACAACATTCAATTATTGACCGTACATAGCAGTAATTTTGCAGCGGCAAGTTTAGGAGGCTCCGCAGAAGTCATCAATATCGACGTTCCTGCGTCTTTTACTAAAACGCGCTGGATATCAGAAACACATAATTTATCTGACCGCCCTGCATTAAGTTCGGCCAAAATCGTGGTCTCCGGCGGCAGATCTTTAGGCAGTGCCGAAAATTTCGAAGAAATATTAGCACCGCTAGCAACCAAGCTGGGGGCGGCTCTTGGCGCTACCCGCGCTGCCGTTGACGCCGGCTATGCACCAAACGATATCCAAGTAGGACAGACTGGCGTAGTGGTCGCCCCTGAACTTTATATCGCGGTTGGTGTTTCTGGAGCGGTTCAGCACACATATGGCATGAAAGATAGTAGAATCGTGGTCGCGATTAACCAAGACCCAGATGCGCCAATCTTTCAGGTTGCCGACTACGGTTTAGTGGCAGACCTGTTCGAGGCGGTACCTACCCTGACAGCAGCGCTAAATTAATAAATGGCATTAATATAGTCACTAGATTAAATATTCAGATTTAACAGAAAATAACTTATGAGCAAATACTCTACCGAACGCGTATTAAGCGTTCACCATTGGAATGAAACGCTGTTCAGCTTTAAAACGACTCGTGATCCTGGCTTGCGTTTTGAAAACGGCCAGTTCGTGATGATCGGTCTGGAAGTTGAAGGCCGCCCATTAGCGCGTGCTTATAGTATCGCTAGCCCGAATTACGAAGAAACTTTAGAGTTTTTCAGCATTAAGGTACCGAACGGTCCACTCACCTCACGCTTGCAGCATTTAAAAGTGGGCGATGACATCCTTGTCGGCCGCAAACCAACCGGCACTTTGATCATCCATGACTTGAAACCGGCAAAAAACCTATACCTCCTTGCAACGGGTACCGGCCTTGCAGCATTTATGAGCGTGATTCAGGATATAGAAGCCTATGACCGCTTTGAAAAAATCGTATTGATTCACGGCGTGCGCCATGTGAGTGATCTGGCTTATATGGACTTCATCGAAAAAGAGTTACCGAACAACGAATTCTTTGGTGAACAAGTGCGTAATCAACTCATTTACTACCCGACCGTAACCCGTGAGCCATTCCGCAACCAAGGCCGTTTAACTGACCTGATCAACTCTGGCAAACTGTTTGAAGATATTGGCTTGCCGCCATTAGACCCAGCGAACGATCGCGCCATGCTTTGTGGTAGCCAGCATATGCTGGATGATACCGCTAACCTGCTGGACGCCAGAGGCTTTAAAGTATCGCCGCGTATCGGCGAACCTGGTGACTACGTGATTGAACGTGCTTTCGTAGAAAAATAATTCAAGCTTAATCAAAACAAGGGCCTGTTCGCAGGCCTTTTTTATAAAAATAATAAGCCAATCGGCGTTTGTCTTAATAAAATCAGAGAGTATCCTGAACTTTGCCAACACTTAATAGCGTACGTCAATGAATAATCTTAGTACAGCCCCCAGATCGAGAAAAATCATTACGCTGGTAATTGCGCTGGCTTCAATCGCAGCCCCAGTTTTACTTGCCCTTAATCAGTCCTGGCATCATAGTCAGGCCGAAGAACTACAAAAAGTTCTCGCCTATGCTCAGAATGTGCAGGAACGCACAGATATTACGGCAGATCAGGTTGCACATGGTATTAAAAGGCTATTAGATGCTAATCTTGCCAATCCTTGTTCAAAAGAGGGCCTGGCTATTATGCGGAGTATTGATCTTAGCTCAAGCTATATTCAGGCTATCGGTTATGTCAACAAGGAGTCATTTGAGTGCTCATCCATCGATGCGCACAAGTCGAGATGGAATCTGGGTCCGGCCAGCTTCATCTCCTTAGATGGGGTCGTGTTTCGCACTCAAGTAACTATCCCGTATGCGCCAGATTTGGCATTTACTGTCGTGGAGCGTAATGGCTTTGCCGCCATCATCAACAAGAGCAACCCTATTAATATCACAACATCAGAGAGTGATGTCTCGCTGGCCACATTCTCTCAAGACAACCATCAAATTCTTGAGTCTCGAGGAAGGATCAAACCAGAGTGGATTAATGAGCTGGGTGAAAAAACTCAAACAACTTTCTTCAAGGACGGCTATGTTGTTGCTGTTGTAAAATCTATGAAGTATAGATCCGCTGCACTAGCCGCCTTACCTGCTACCTACATCGATAAGCAGACCCGCAATCTGGCAATGGTGCTAGTGCCTATTGGTTTATTGGCCGGCATACTATTCGCGGCTGCTATTTTTTATTTAGCTAGAATTCAAATATCTATGCCCGCCTTATTAAGAGGCGCACTCAAAAATAATGAATTTTTTATGCTTTATCAGCCAGTGATTAATTTGCAAACTGGTGAATGGGTAGGAGCTGAAGCCCTAATCCGTTGGCGTCGTCCGAGCGGAGAAATGATACCCCCGGAAATATTTATAAGAGTTGCGGAAGAAGCAGGGTTGGTACAGAGGATCACCAAACGCGTCATCCATTTAGTTAGCCGGGACGCAACCAATGTGTTCAAGCTACATCCAAACTTCCATCTTAGCATCAATTTCGCAGCGGCTGACATGCATTCTAGCGACTCAAGGGAACTGTTACGCGACTTGATTCTTGAAACAGGGGCTGGCCCGGACAACCTAATTGTTGAAGCCACGGAGCGTGGGTTCATGCATGCAGATATCGCCAGAGAAATGATTACAGAAATTCGTAAAATTGGAGTCGGCATTGCTATTGATGACTTTGGTACTGGCTATTCCAGCCTATCCTACCTCGAAACGCTAAAAATAGATTACCTTAAAATCGACAAATCGTTTGTTGACAAGATTGGGACACAGGCAATCACTAGTTCGGTTGTGCTACACATTATTGCTATGGCGAAGCAGTTGAATATGAAGTTAGTAGCGGAGGGTGTGGAGACAGAGGTTCAAGCAGAATTCCTGCGTGACCATGGCGTCCAATACGCCCAGGGATGGTTATATGGCAAGCCAATGCAATTTGAAGATTTCATTCGCCAACTTCCACAACCTGATATCAGTCAAGAATTTGGCTCTAAGTTAACTTAGAATATATTTTATCGATTATTAGTTTATTAACGCAATTGAAAGTTATAACTAGTAGCCTTTGTGATATGGCGAACCTACGATTTCATCTTGCTCTCGTATCGTTTCAACTGAATTCTGATTTTCTTTTAATTTATCATCCAGTGTTACTTGATGAAGAAGTTGACTGTTAAAAAGTTGGTTAAACTCGGATTGCTCAACCTCAGATTGCTTAACCCCTGGTTGCTCAACTTCAGCTAAATGGCTGGACCCCAATAAATTACTTAACCAAAGCTCAATCTGGTTTTCAGCTTCTGTTTGATCACAGTGATAGCAGGATTGGATAAGATGTGACAATTCATCGCGCTTACCCCCTATCTTATTAATTTGATCTTCCGTAAGCTTATTCCAGTTACTATGTGCTTTTTTACTAAATTCCCCCCAACGGGTTTCTATCTCATTCCAATGCATCATCGTAATTTAGCTCTTTGTACGAACATGACTAATATGTCCTTGACCAGCCATACAAATGACGTTCTGCTTGGGCTTTAGGAATTCCGTATTCACATTGTAACTTGCCAATGGTTTGGTCGCGCTTACCCATGATGACGTTAAACTGGTCATGAGTAATCACTCCCCATTCCTGCCTGACCGCACCTTTCAATTGATTCCAATTACCGACAATTTGATACATATTCATTTGCATCTCCTTAATAATAGAACTGATTTCACATTAGTTTGGACCATCATTAAAGTCTGTACGTTAGCTAACATAACTAATTTTATTTGTAGGAATATTTTTATGTTTGAGTAGGTAGTCGACGAAATGTTTCCCCTACTTGGTTTAAAAATTCGTTAATGTGTCTAGGGTGATTCAGATATAATTTTGGCAATTCTTTGCTAACCTCAGGAACACACTATATGGCCGGTGCCAGCCTCTTAACACTTATCGATGATATTGCAACCATCCTTGATGACGTTTCCGTATTAACAAAAATCGCTGCAAAAAAAACTGCGGGGGTATTGGGCGACGACTTGGCACTAAATGCACAACAGGTAAGCGGCGTAAATGCTGACCGTGAATTACCAGTCGTTTGGGCGGTAGCAAAAGGCTCCGCACTTAACAAATTGATCTTGGTGCCGACTGCCCTGTTGATTAGTGCTTTTGCGCCTTGGGCGATTGTCCCATTACTCATGCTAGGCGGCTTATTCTTGTGTTACGAAGGCGTAGAAAAACTCTACCACAAGTATTTTCACCGTGAAGAAATCAACCATCACGAACCTAAAGATCTCATTGGTAAGGATGCAAGTCTTACCGTTGAAACTTCAGAAAAAGAGAAAATTGCTGGCGCCGTGCGTACCGACTTTGTACTATCAGCAGAAATAATTGTCATTACTTTAGGTACGGTAGCCACTGCGGCATTCACGCAGCAGGTCATCGTATTACTTGGCATTGCAGTTATTATGACCATAGGCGTGTACGGCCTGGTAGCAGGTATTGTTAAGCTTGACGATGCCGGGCTTTACTTTGCTAAGAACAAAGGCACGAGTATGGGAGCAAGGCTTGGGCGTAAACTTGGTTTCGCCATACTAGCGTTTGCACCGTACATGATGAAGACATTATCCGTAGTAGGCACCATTGCAATGTTCTTGGTGGGTGGCGCCATTTTAACGCATGGCATACCTGCCATCCATCACTGGATTCAGCATTCTACAGCTGCCATTGAGATTGGCTTTTTTGCGAGCATCTTACCGGCAATATTGAATGGTATCTTTGGAGCTCTGGCGGGAGTATGCGCTTTAATTTTAATTACCCTTGTTCACCAAGCTAAAAAACGTTTTACTCGCAAATAAACCATTCAAGCCAAGCCAAGCTTTTTAATCATATGATAGATCCTAACCTCATAGGCAGCATTGCCGCAGTATTTACAACCGTAGCTTTTTTGCCCCAGGCTGTGCACTCTTGGAGAACTCGCGACTTATCTGGCATCTCCTTGCCTATGTATAGCTTATTTAGCTTGGGCGTTGCTTTCTGGTTGGCTTATGGCTTGATGATTTTGAGCTGGCCAGTCATTATCGCTAACGCCATCACCTTAGTGTTGGCGTGCGCTGTGTTGTTACTCAAAATACAACATCGCTAAATTTAAGATTTAAAAAAGCCCGCAAACCGCGGGCTTTTTTACAGTTAGATATTTAAGCTAGTCGCTTATTTTTTAGATAGCGCGTATACCAAAATACTATCGCCAGTTTTATATCCAAAAATAGAATTGCCGCCCGCCGCCACGGCAATATATTGCACACCATCGATTTCATAACTGATAGGCGGTGCATTCACCCCTGCATCCACATTGGTTTGCCATAACAAACTGCCGGTATTGCTGCTGTACGCATTAAAGTTACCATTGCCTTCACCCATGAATAACAAATCGCTGCGCGTGGCCAGGACTCCGCCTATTAATGGCTGGTCCGTTTTTACCTGCCAGTTCATTTTTCCGGTGGTCAAGTTAATGGCCGACAATACTCCCCAACGTGGATCTTTGGTCGGCTCGGAAGACGCATAACGGATCGCAGGCGAGCCGTTTTTAGCCGCCTCATCGACTAACCTGTAATTGATCGGCGCATGGATTGCCGCTACAAAACCAGTCTGACTAGCTTCATCAACCGCGGCGGGACTCCAGTTAGCACCGCCGAGGATGCCTGGATATAAAACAGTTCCTTCTTTAGTAGGTTTGGCAAAAAGATTCTTCTGCGGCACGAAGGCATCCGATTTGATGAGCAATTTTCCAGTATTGCGGTCATGCACATAAAACCATCCGGTTTTGCTGGCTTGTCCTACTGCAGGAATAGATTTGCCATCTTTTTTGTAGTCGAACAATACCGGCGGGCTAGCCAGATCATAACCCCATAAATCATGTGGGACTTGCTGGTAATACCATTTAAGTTTGCCGGTTTCGGTATCCAATGCAACAAGTGAAACCGTATAAAGATTATCCCCCGGGCGCGAGATGTCATTCATCTGCGGGCTTGGATTGCCGGTACCGAAATACAGGGTATTCGTTTTATTATCAATGGCTGGCGTGCTCCAGGCAGAACCGCCCCCATAGCGCCATGCCTCTTTATTTTCAGCTAAGGTCGCTTTTTCTGCGGCAACATCCCGATGTAACGAAAAACCATCTTCCGTAGTTTGAGCAAAGATACCTTCCCAACCTTGAGCAGGAATCGTATCGAATTGCCAGAGACGTTTGCCGCTATTGACGTCATATGCTGCTAAAAATCCCGGACGCCCATAACGGCCATCTACACCAACTACTGCGCCTAATGGTGCATCTGCGGTAGGTTTATCCAAATGCAGGCCATAACCAACCCCGGTAACGCCTATGAGCACTTTCCCGTGATAAACCACGGGCGCCATGGCAATCCCTACGCCGGTGCCCCCGTAGGCTTCTTTATGGCTATCGGATGAATTCAGTAAATTGGTATTTTCGCTAAGGGCCGTATCATCCGCTACGTCGATATCCCACATCTTTGCCCCATTTTCCGCATTCAGTGCAACCAAACGGGCATCTACCGTACCAATGAACACCTTGCCATTACTCACAGCAACACCACGATTAGTGGGTCCACAACATAGCTTCCAACTAGCCCTGCGTTCGTGGTTGTAACGCCATAATTCTTTCCCAGTTTTGGCATCTAATGCCGCTACACTACTGTAGGGCAATGACACATACATCACACCGTTTGTCACAATGGGAGTTGCTTGAAAAGTTGCTGAAATACCGCTTTTGTATTGCCACGCCAGCTGTAAATCTTTCACATTCTGCTGATTGACCTGGGTTAGAGGAGACAGGCGTTGGTTGGTGTAATCGCGACCGAAGCTGGGCCAATCTTTGTTCGAGGCAAGCTGGTCTTGGCCTGTGCTAGCGCAAGCGCTTAGTATCAAACACCCTAACAATGCCAATATTTTTAATGAATTACGCATTGAAATCCTTATTGAATAAAATTTTACAATGGGCGAGTATACAGATGTGTATACTATTTGTAATTAAGCAATTATATGCAATTTAGTGCTTTTCTACATTTTTTTGAATCTAATTTTTGTTTTACACGTATATCACCTAAACCATCCTCACTATAAAAATTAATAGTGATTAACCAGGATCAAACAAAGATGGCAATCAATTCAATCAACACCCCGGCAGATCTAGCAGAGATGCTGGCTAAGACAGGCCAAGGCGACCGTCAGGCTTTCGCCCAGCTATACCAAGCTACTTCCGCGAAACTATTTGGTCTGGCCTTACGTATATTAGCGAGTAGGGACTTGGCAGAGGAAGCCTTACAGGACGCCTTTGTGAAAATATGGCATAGCGCGGATACCTATAAGGCGGATAAGGCTGCTGTCATGACTTGGATGACAGCGATTGTACGTAATCGTTGCCTGGACCTGTTACGGGCCGCTCCTAAAGAGCAAGGCTTGAATGAAGACGAAAGCTTTGACGATTGGGCAAATGATGATATGGGGCCAATGGAAACTGCCGCGACACGTAGCGATACCAAAGCTTTGATGCAATGCATGAAGCAACTTGCCCCTCTACAAAGACAAGCCTTTGCGCTGAGTTATTTCCATGGCCTGGCACATGAGCAGCTAGCCTTACAGTTGGCGCAGCCTTTAGGCACCGTCAAAACATGGTTGAGACGAGGCTTGGAAACCCTTAAAAACTGTATGGGTGCATCCGGCATAAGCGAGCAAAGGTAAAAGCAACATGAGATACGACGACCCAAAATTACGTGATTTACTTGCCGCCCGTTATGTACTGGGTACATTGCGCGGCCCTGCCCGTAAACGTTTTGAAAGCTTGACAGCCCAACGTAGCGCCTGGCAACAGGCTGTGAATTGGTGGATGACCCGTTTGCATTTATTGGCAGATACTGTTCCTGCTGTTTCACCGCGTAAAGAACTATGGAAAAAAATACAAACACGCCTATATGGGAAAGAAACTGTTTCTGAAACAGGCTGGTTTGGCTGGTGGCAAAGTTTGGCCTTGGGCAGCAC
>JACDEP010000212.1 GCA_013816325.1 Methylotenera sp. | reverse complement strand
ATCTGGCGAAAATAAAAGCAATGTTACCGTGGCTTGGGTGGATAAACGTGATCTGATTGCAGCCAAAGCAGCGGGCAAACCATACGACGGTGCTGCGATTTATTACGCAATTTCTACCAACAAGGGCGCATCCTTCAACCCCGAGCAAAAGCTAGCTGATAGCAGCTGTGAATGCTGCCGGATTGCAATGACCAATAAGCCGGATGGCACTGTAGTTGCATTATGGCGAAATATATTTGAAAACAGTGAACGTGACCACATGATAGGCGAAATACCACAGAAAGCGATGCAAGCGCCGACCTTGAAGCGCGCTACTTATGGTCATTGGAAGATAGACGGTTGCCCGCACCATGGAGCAGCGCTTGCAACCGGTGGTGAGGGGAAGGAATGGTGGGGTTATCATATGGCATATTTCGATGGCAACGATGCCAAACCTGGTTTGTACTATAGCCGCATGGATGGCGTGGCCTGGGCATCTTCCGTCCCCAAGAAATTCGGCAACAACACTAACCAGGCAGGTCATCCGGCAATCTTGAGTGTGGGCGAAAAAGTTTGGCTGGTTTGGCGCGAGACTGAAGCTAAGACGAATAAGGTGTTTGGCATGATTTCTGACGATGGTGGCAAAACCTGGCAGGATGCGAAAGTGCTAGCCAGCACTACAGAGAAAGTCGACAACCCGTTTTTGATAAGCAAAGATGCACAGGTTTATCTAGTATGGAATACCGCTAAAGAAGGTTTGATGTTAATCGCTTTATAGTCATTTCATATTCAAACCCATGTGAGGCTACGATTGCTAACTTACGCTTCGGAGCGGCGTTGTTCACTTCGATAAATCAATGATTCTCCTACAAATCATTCAGAAAAATGGCGATAGTTAATCATTATTACAACTTCTAAAATGGGCTTCTCAATTGAGATTAACGTTTACAGCGAGACAACTTAGGAGTTTAGTATGCAAAATCCAATATTACATAGCTCACACAATAATTCACTATTAAATCCCCGCATCACTAATCCGGACGGCAGTGATAAAAACTTCGGGGGCTATGATGAAAATGGCCGCCCGAAAGATGAAACCACTGAGAAATTTCCAGGTGATGAATCAAACGCCGACAATAAACCAAACTCTCCAGACAACCATGACATCGTTGCGAGTGATGACAGGGAAGGTGCCAATAATGATGATTCTCTCTTAAATCAAGATAGGATTAGCGCTAGCGGCAGTGAGAGCAGCAAAAATACAGCAGAATTTGAAGACGGCGAAAACGAGCCAAATGAAGACTTTAAAAGAAATGGACGTCTTTCTGGTTTAGGCCATGATAACCCTCCAGGTGACGAAACCATTGCAAATAGGGGTGCCAGTAATGGCAGTAAAGAAAAGAAAGATGAATAGAGACAAAAACTTAAAGGAGCAATTGCGCCTTTAAGTTTTGTATTAGCGATTTGCTCTATAAATAACAAATTTCATCAATTACATATTGCGTTGTCATGAAGAGAAAATTACCCCAAATGTTCATTAGACGCACGCTTTTGAGACGCGCGCTTTTGCTGGAGGGTGAGCAAAGATATTAAACCAAAACTTATTCGCCAGAACTTATTCGGAACTGAGCATGCTGAATGCAAGGCGCGCCAATTCTGCAGTGAGATTCCCTATGCAGTATTTATTTAAAGTTACTTGGCGACCTTGTTCAATTTGGTCTGACAGTACATTTTTAATTGATACACCAGATTTTGGTGTGGTGCGTCAATTCCATCCATATCGCCCACGCACTGGCGGTACTTAACAGCAAGCCTGCAAGGCGCATTCCGTAGGGCTCTACAAGGTCGGTTTTAAGCTTAAGCCACAGCCAAGGGGCAAAGAATAGCGATAGGCTGGAGCCAATAGCAAAGGCCGCCATGCTGATAGCGCCGCCCAATGGATTGCCATTAAATGAGGCGATAATGAGTGCAGAATAAAGTAAGCCGCAGGGCATAAGCGCCCACAGCATGCCAATATAAAAGTGGCCACCTTGTACGCGGCTTAATTTTTTTACCTGCTGCCAAACCGTCCGTCCGGTGCGATCTACCCAAACAGGCTGACGTGCAAATACCAGCAACAACAATCCCCAGAAAAACACTAATACGTGAAAAAATGTCCAGAGGGGATGGAAAGCTGCTGTGTAATCGGAAAGCCAGGCAATGCTGGAGATGCCAAAAGTAGCAATAGCCCCAAGTAGGGCGTAACCGAAAATTCGCCCTAAGTGATAGAGTTTGATTGCGTGGGGTTGCTGCGGGTTTGTTTGCGTGAATGAGGCGCATGCCGCACCGCACATGGCGACACAATGTGGGCCGCCGGCCAGGCCCATTAAAAACGCGCTATAAGTAAGGGCAGTAGATACTACCAGTTGCATTTTGTAGGTTGCATCAATTGGTTTGATTTACGCCAGTTGCTGCATGATTGCGGGCGCGCATGGCAGGTTCCAGTGCATTACGTTGTTCTATAGTTTCAATATCTACAGTTTTTTTAACTTTCGCAGATTTTTCAGCTGCTAAAGACTTGTTAATTTCAGTGCAATGACGGTAATAATCTTGGTCGATGATGGGATCCTGGCCTTTTACTGCAATTACAATAGTAATCATGCAGGCAACCACCACTGCTGCGGGTCCACCAAACACTAGCCAGACGTGGCCATAGTGCCA
>JACDEP010000097.1 GCA_013816325.1 Methylotenera sp. | reverse complement strand
GCATTGCCATAAACGGCCTAGCGAATCTTTAAGAGTAAATTCGATTTTAGGGCCATAAAACGCACCTTCGCCTGGCTGATATTCAAATTCCAGACCATTGATCTTTAATGCATTTGCTAAGGAAGTTTCGGCGCGATCCCAGTCTTCATCTGAACCGATACGCTTTTCCGGACGGGTCGATAATTTAACCAATACATCTTTAAAACCAAAGTCATTGTAGACTTGATAAAGCATTTTGATAAAGTTGGCGACTTCAGCTTCCACCTGCTCTTCAGTACAGAAGATATGCGCATCATCTTGCGTAAAGCCGCGCACACGCATCAAGCCATGCAGCGATCCGGATGGTTCATTGCGATGACACGAGCCAAACTCTGCCAAACGTAACGGCAAATCCCGATAACTATGCAAACTGTTGTTGAAGATTTGCACATGACCTGGGCAGTTCATCGGCTTAACCGCGTACTCACGATTTTCCGATGCTGTGACGAACATATTGTCACGATAATTCTGCCAATGACCGGATTTTTCCCACAGGGTTTTATCCATCACGGTAGGTGTCCGCACTTCTTGATAGTCATGGTTACGGAACATGTTGCGCATGTATTGCTCAACCTCTTGCCAAATGCTCCAACCACGCGGATGCCAGAACACCATACCTGGCGCATCATCCTGCATATGGAAATAATCTAGCTGCTTACCCAGCTTACGGTGGTCACGCTTTTCGGCCTCTTCCAACTGGAACAAATACGCATCCAGCTCTTCTTTATTACGCCAAGCGGTACCATACACGCGTTGCAACATTTCGTTATTGCTGTCGCCACGCCAGTAGGCACCGGCTAGCTTCATGAGTTTGAATGCCTTTAATTTTCCAGAATTTGGCACGTGTGGGCCACGGCACAAGTCTGTGAAATTTCCTTCCGTGTACAGTGAAACGTCTTCACCCGCTGGAATGCTAGCAATAATCTCAGCTTTGTAATGCTCACCGATAGACTTAAAGTAAGCCACGGCTTCATCGCGCGGCAATACCTTACGGGTAACTTGCTCATCTTTTTTGGCAAGCTCGGTCATTTTCTTTTCAATGGCAATCAAGTCTTCAGGTGTGAATGGGCGCTTGTAAGAAAAGTCATAAAAGAAGCCATTCTCAATTACTGGGCCAATCGTGACTTGTGCATCCGGAAACAGTTCTTTTACAGCATAAGCCAGCAAATGCGCAGTTGAGTGACGAATGACGTCAAGACCTTCAGGATTCTTGTCCGTAATAATTGCCAGTTCAGCATCTTGTTGAATGAGGTAAGAAGTGTCAACCAGCGTACCATTTACTTTGCCTGCCAGCGCGGCTTTAGCTAAGCCGGCACCAATATTCATGGCGACCTCAGCCACGGTCACTGGAGCGTCAAAGCTGCGTTCAGACCCATCAGGTAAGCGAATTACTGGCATAGTGGATTCTCTAAATAATAAAAGCCGTCTTGTATCACGGCCTTTTTAAAATAACTTCAACAAATCAAGGTTTGTTGATTGGTAGGCAGTAGCAGATTCGAACTGCTGACCTCTTGGATGTCGACCAAGCGCTCTAACCAACTGAGCTAACCGCCTAATTCAATTAATCACGCATGACTAATTTCAAACAGAGCGCGATTTTAGCTGATTGCGGCTTTTGGCGCAAACTTCAAACGTTATAATAAACGAATGATTAATGATTATTCCGTGCAAAATATTGAAGAGTTGATTAGCAAAATTACCCAACAAGGTTTTGCGGCTATCGATGATTTTCTTCCTATATCTACTGCATTAGGATTAGCCGCAGAAATCTCTGCATTGAATGTAAGCGCTCTATTGCAAGACGCAGGCACGGGGCGGCTACATCAAATGGTCAATAAGAACCTTCGCGGAGATTTGATTTACTGGCTAAATGAAGCCGATGCAACCCACGCCCAGCGAGCGTACTTTACCCAGATGGAAATCTTACGTCTGGCGTTAAATCAAGCGCTGTACCTGGGGTTATTTGCGCTGGAAAGCCATCTTGCACTTTATCCAGCAGGTGCCGCTTACAAAAAACATATCGATCGATTCAAGTCAATTAACGATGGCAAACCATTACGCCAAATTAGCGCTGTCCTGTACCTGAATCCGGATTGGCATGATGACGATGGTGGGCATCTGCGTTTATATATGAACGGCGACAGCGATAGCGAATATCTAGACATTTTGCCTATAGGAAGCAGGTTAGTTGTGTTTTTGTCGGATACTTTTTACCATGAAGTGTTGCCTGCATCACGCGATAGGATGAGCCTTACAGCATGGTTTTTAACGCGCTAAAGTATTGTCTTGTAAAAGCAATGCCTTGGTTTGCATTAAGCTTTTCAATAAACTGGGGCTAGCGTAGCCATCGGCCGGCAGGTGTTGCTCTACTTGGTAGGTACGAATCGCCCTCTGCGTCATTAGCCCGGGGAAACCGTCAGGTTCTCCGGCATCAAATCCCAGCTCGTCTAAGGTAGCTTGCAACTCAAACATTTGTTCAAACGTCAGCGCACCGGTTTCTGCTAATTGTCCACCTAAAACGCGTGGTCCGCCATTGATGCGCTGGGCTAATTGTGCGACTGATAACGCATAATTGACTGAGCGGTTCCAATCCAGCATGACGTCAAAATTATCGAACACCATGAACGCAGGACCACGCCAGCCTTGTGGTAACACGATCGCTGCTAAGCCACTTACGCTAGGGAATTCATTCTGCGTCTGAGCTTCATGGGCAGTGACCTTTATAGGCTTGATTGGTAACGGCGAGTTTAATAAATGCTGTGCTGCGATTTGCTGCGTATTTTGTCTTACTGACTTTTTAGGGCGCTGCTTCTTCTTGATGAGTAAAGCCTTTTTATTGCCCGCACGTTTATTTTTGGCTGTTTTGTTTCTAACCGATTTCACAGGAATCTCGGTCACCTCCACTACCATATCTTCCTTGGGAATCTTAACGCCCAAGCTCACCCATTCTTCCACTGGCTTTCTGATAATTAATTGGGCGTTTTGCCAATTGAAACCTTCAGGCAACTGAACTTCCAGCATGGCAGGCTCATTCTTATTCCAGCCCACCTGCGACAAATAATTGGCGGCGGAGGCCAATGCATCCGCCTCAGAATTAACAATATCGATATGCTCATTACCGTCCCCATCAACGGCATAAGTCAGTAAGGTAGTTGGCATAAACTGCATATGGCCGAATGCGCCTGCCCATGAACCATGAAAATCATCAATATCGGCCTCCCTCGCTTCTATCACTCGCATAGCATCGAGCAACTGACCGCGGAAGAAATTGGCACGACGGCCGTCGTAAGCCAACGTAGCCAAACTGGATAGCGTGTCTATATCACCTTGATAACTGCCGTAATTAGTCTCCATACCCCAAAACGCAATAAGTGTGGCCTTGGGAACGCCATATTGCATTTCAAGGTGGTTTAATAAGGTCTCATGTTTTTTTAGCAGCTCGCGGCCATGCTCTATTTTTAAGGCATCCACCCGGCGGTAATAATAATCAAAGAACGGGCTAATAAATTCCGGCTGCGCTCTATCCAACTTGATTACACCAGGAATGTAATCGATATGTTCAATGACAGCGCTGGCTGTTTGATTGGATATACCGGCTTCTTGCGCTTCCAGCTTTAAAGCCTGCAACCATTGGGTAAAATCCTCCTGTGATGCCGCCAATCCGGAATACAGCACGAGCGGTAAGGCAGCCAAGATGAGAAAAGACCGCATATTACGTATCTGCATTAATTAGCAGCCAATAGCGCTTGATAGCCCGATTTAAAATCCGGATATTGCAGTTTAAAGCCACTTGCCCGCATGGTTTGGTTACTTAGGCGTTTGCCGCCTTCAACAAGCGGTATATTCGTTGCTTTGGGTGTTGCTAATCTATCGGCAATCCAGCCCAGCACTTCATATTGACTGACTGGCTTGGAATCCGTGACGATATAGCAAGGCTTGATCGTATTTCCCGCTAATACTAGTTGCACAAGAAATACCATGAATGCCGCGGCATCATCTCTGTGAATGCGGTTAGTCCAGCTATTTTGTACAGGCCAGTTATTAGGCGATTTGGCAAGGTTCAACATACGCAACCTACCCGGGCCATAAATACCTGAAAGTCTTAATACCGTACTTTTACAGGTGATATTTTTAAGTAGGTTCTCCGCTTCCAGCAGGCGTTCGCCACCAAAATCTGCAGGAATTGCGGCATCTGCCTCGTCTAATAAATCATGGGTAGTTTGCCCATACACGCGGCTGCTGGACACAAAAAATACATGTTGTAGTTTGGGATTGTCTTTTTGGGTGGCTAATACATTACGAAAACCATCCACATATTGGGCTTTGTATTGCTCGTCGGTTTGGCCGTTGGCAGCAACGCAATAGATTACGATAGCAGCTTGGATTTGTTCAAGTGGATTGAGGGTTTCCGTCTGTGTAACATCGGCCTGAATTATTCTAACGCCTTCGATATTCGCCGGGCTGCGTTTGAGCCCTATGGTTTCTAGGCCTAACCTCGCTAGCAGCATTGCGACTGTTGCGCCTAAATCACCGCAGCCTACTAGCAGCACTTTATTCATAGTCAATATTTACACACTGGTTTTTTGCAAATATTGCTCTGCCAGCAATAAAGCAACGATGGTTTTGCCATCGGTAATTTGGCCGTTTTGTATCATGCTTAAACAATCAGCATAACTCGCTTCAAATACTTCCAGCGACTCATCTTCATCACGCTGATGTGGGCCTGCCTGCAAACCGCGCGCCAAGTACATATGGATAATCTCATTGGAATAGCCGATACAAGGATACTGATGGCCTAACTTTATCCATTCAGTGGCGGTGTATCCTGTTTCTTCCAGCAACTCGCGCTGACCCGTGACGAGCACATCTTCACCCGCGTCTATCTTGCCTGCCGGCAACTCAATGAACACCTGGTGCAGCGGATAGCGGAATTGTCTTTCTAAAACTACATGACCGTTTGGCAATATGGGCACCACAGCTACTGCACCGGGATGCATCACGTATTCGCGATTGCTGGTATGGCCATTTTGCAGGCGCACCAAGTCACGTCTAACGGTGAGCATCCCGCCTGATGCTATCACTTCTGAGCTAATCCAGTGTTCAGTGAGGTCCATTTTAATCTTGATTTCTAGAGTGTACCGGTTTTAAAAGTATCACATTGTTTCAAGCTGCCGGTATTTAGGCCTTGGTTGAACCAGTGCATGCGCTGTGCTGAGGTGCCATGGGTAAAGCTATCTGGCACGGCATACCCCTGCGCTTGTTTTTGTAAAGCATCATCACCAATCGCTGCTGCTGCGGTCATCGCCTCTTCTACATCACCCGCTTCTAATATACGGTTTTCACCATCTGCATGGTTTGCCCAAACGCCAGCGAAGCAATCGGCTTGTAGTTCCAACCGTACTGAATACTGGTTCGCCTGCGACCCTGAGCGTGCATTTTCACGTGCCTGCTGCACCTTAGCAGAAATACCTAAGAGGTTCTGCACGTGATGACCTACTTCATGGGCGATAACGTAAGCTTGGGCAAAATCACCGGGAGCGTTAAAGCGCGTTTTCATTTCCTTGTAGAAACTTAAATCAATATACACTTTTTTGTCGTTAGGACAATAAAAGGGACCCATGGCGGCTTGGCCTGTCCCGCATGCGGTGCGGGTTTGTCCGGAGAAAAGCACCAGTTTAGGCGCTTCATATTCTTGCCCAGAGTCTGCAAAAATCTTGCCCCAAGTATCTTCTGTGCTTGCCAGTACTTTGGCGACAAATTTCGCCATCGGGTCGTCAGCTGGGATAGGTTTTGATTGAGTTTCCTGCGGTGCATTCTGCTGTAGGCCTTGGCCCATATTGAGCACAACGGAAGGATCTACGCCAAAATACATAGCGACCAGAGCAACTACAATAGTACCGATGCCGATGCCGCGTCCTCCCACCGAGAAGCCGCCGCCGCTACCGCGCTGATCCTCTACATTGTTACTTTCACGTTCATTATCTAAGCGCATGGTGCCCTCGTTAATCATTGAAATGGTTTTTCAAAATGAATCTACTTATAGATATTTCTGATTGACAACTGAATATATACAAGCATCTTCGCGCAGAAACATTTGTTAATAATACGAGTAGATTCTGCTGAAAAAGTGCGCTGGCACTATGGAGAAAATACGATTTATTTCCAGAGCACTTTATAAACAAAGCCCGGAAAGGCAAATACCAAGAATAGACATCCCGTGACTGCGTAGAACTCCCAGCCTTGATGAGCAATTTCGCCCAAAGTAGCGTATTCGGCATACTTAGCCACTGCACCCATCAGGAAGTACAGCACAATAAGTTCTAGCAAGCACCAACCTAGATGCTTACTATGGCCGTTCTGTGGGGTAAGTTCTACAGGCACCACATAGAACAGCTTGTTTGAAAACCACGGTAGATTGGCTGCTAAAAAGGCAAGTGCAAGTAATATCCAATTATTCATTTAACTGAGGCTTCTCGTAATTGCATAGATACAAACTTCCATAAGCTTTTGCGGCATGAGGCCTAGTACCAACAGACCCAGGGCATTGACCCCTAGAACGATGCGCATATCCAATGGCGCCTGGATAAGCGTGTGGTCCACAGGGTCATCAAAATACATTAGCTTAACGATGCGCAGGTAATAATAGGCACCTATTACTGCCATGAGCACCGCAAACACTACGAACCAGACAAAGCCAGCTTGTAATGCCGCTTGCAATACGGTGAACTTGGCATAGAAACCCAAGGTTGGTGGTATACCTGCCATGCTAAACATGACGATTAGCATCAAGAATGCATGCCATGGACTACGTTGGTTCAGGCCTTTAAAGTCGTCTAACTGGTCAGCTTCAAAGCCTTTACGTGATAGCAGCGCAATCATGCCGAAACCTGCTAGGGTCATCATGACATAACTGACCATATAGAACATGGCGTACATGAAGCCGTTCATGCTCGCGCTCATCAAACCATATAACATAAAGCCAACGTGCGAGATGGTGGAATAAGCAAACATGCGTTTTAAATTGGTTTGCGCGATTGCGGTGACGTTACCAATGATGATGGATAGCACTGCCATAAACAACAGCATTTGCTGCCAATCAATAGCCAGCGCCGGCAACGCCTGTACCAGCATGCGCAGTACAAAGGCGAAAGCAGCTAGCTTAGGCACTGAACCTATCAGCATGGTCACTGATGTAGGCGAGCCTTCATAAACATCCGGCACCCACATCTGGAACGGCACTGCGCCCAGCTTGAATGCCAACCCCGCTACAATGAACACGAGGCCTAATACCAGAGCAGGATGCAATGTATGAGTGCCGAGCAAGGCATTGTTAATTTCAGCGAGATTGAGGCTGCCAGTCATGCCGTAAATCATACTCATGCCATACAGCAACATGCCGGATGCTAGCGCACCCAACACGAAATACTTCATCGCGGCTTCGGTGGCACGTGCATTATCTCGATCTAGCGCCACAAGCGCATAGAGGCTCAGTGACATCAATTCCAGGCCCACGTAAAGCGTTAGCATGTTCTGGCCTGATACCATGACCATCATGCCAACTACTGAGAATAATACCAGTGCATAAAACTCGCCACGGAACATATCGCGCTGCTGTATATATTGCCGGCTATAAGCGAATATCAATGACGTCCCCAGGTAAATCATGAGCTTGAGCATGTCCGACAAGGCATCGTCCACAAACATATTGGTAAACGCATAAGTCACACTAGGTGCATGTGTGCTATAGG
>JACDEP010000096.1:4937-7802 GCA_013816325.1 Methylotenera sp. | reverse complement strand
AAATTACTGGCTGCCATCGGCGCATGGTTTGGCTGGCAGCTTTTGCCCGCCGTGATTCTGCTATCTTCGGTGCTAGGTGCGGGTATTGGCATCTGTTTAATCGTTTTAACCAAGCGTGGTCGCGAAGTGCCTATGCCTTTCGGCCCCTTTTTAGCGATTGGCGGCATTGCAGCTTTATTTTTGGGCCCGCAACTCGCTTCTTATTATATGGGCGCCTAGATGCCTATTATCGCGCTAACCGGTGGTATAGGCTCAGGCAAAAGCGAAGCGGCCAAGCAATTTGCAGTCTTGGGGATTGCTGTAGTAGATACTGATGTCATTTCCCATGCATTAACAGCAGCAGGCCAACCTGTGCTGGGCAAGATCAGTCTTGCATTAGGGCCAGGTTTTGTTACTCCAGAAGGTATATTGGATAGGGCGAAATTGCGTGCGCATGTGTTTGACCATCCTGAGGCGCGCTTTAAGCTGGAGGCCTTACTACACCCCGCGATTCATGCTGAAGCAGTAAGCCAGCTCGCCTATAATGAAAAGACACTGCAACCGGTTTATCAAATAGTAGTGGTTCCTTTATTATTTGAATGCGACCGCTTCAGGACGCTGTCGCATCACATACTAGTGATTGATTGTAATGAAGATAAACAGCTTGAACGCACCATGGCACGTAGCCAGCTAACAAAAACACAAGTGGAGGCCATTATGGCCGCGCAAGTGTCACGAGCCATTCGTTTAGAACATGCGGATTACGTAATTGAAAACAACGGAACGCAATCAGAACTGCTTGATAAAGTGGTTGAGTTTCATGAAAATTTCATTAAGACTTGCATAGTTAGCAAATAAATTTCATAATCCAGTTCAACTTTCAATCCAAAATAATATTCGCATTTGACTTTATCTCTAAATAAAGCGCCACTTGGGTTAATAATGACATTGAATCATGGCTAGCTATGACTACCCTTTTAACGAGCGCATACGCACATTACTTCGCGTAGAAGACCTGCTTGCCAAACTACTTCATAACGTAGAGTCAGGCCATGAGTATAGCCACCACTGCGCGCTACTTACTCTGCTGCAAATCCTCGATGTTGTAGACCGCGCCGAACTCAAATTAGACTTATTACAAGAATTAGACCGCCAAAAGATGGCGATGAGCATGCTCAAAGGAAACCCTGCCATTGCCCCAAAAAAACTAGATTCTATACTAGGCGATATTGATGGCGCTGCGGATGCCCTGCGTGCAGAAACTACTAAGCTAGGTCAGACATTACGCTCCAATGAATGGCTGATGAGCATCAAGCAGCGCGCTGGCATTCCTGGCGGCGTTTGTGAGTTTGACCTACCGTCTTATCATTATTGGCTGGGCTTGAGCGAAGAGCGACGCAAGGCTGATTTTACAGCTTGGCTAAAACCTTTGATGCCGATGCAGCAAGCCATTGGTATTATTTTGCATATTTTACGTGGTAGCGGTGCAACCACTAAATTGGTTGCTGTTGATGGCGCCTACCAACAGATGCTAGGCGGCGCAAAACCAGCACAGATGCTAAGGATTGAAGTAGCGAACGACCTGATATGCTTTCCTGAAGTGAGCGCTAACAAATATGCCATTAATATACGTTTCAATTCATTAGACTGTAGCCATAAACCACAAAAATGTGAGCAAGATATCAAATTTGCATTAACATTATGTAATCTTTGATTTCGTAACGCGTATATCATGTCTAACTCTAAAAAGCGCATGGTCGCTTGCCCGAATTGCAACAAGCTCTCAGAATTTTCACCCGCTAACTCCTTTAGGCCATTTTGCAGTGAACGCTGTAAATTGATAGATTTGGGGTTATGGGCAAGTGAAGGTTATGCAATCCCCGCTCCTATCACGCCAGAAGATGTGGATGAATTAGCAAACCAATTGACTGATGATTTTAAGAGCCAGTAACTAAATAGCCTGAATTATTGCTGTGCTAAAAAGTCCAAATTATTTAACTCAAGATCTCTCAAAAGTATGCCATTTCAATCACGCTTAATTGCTTATCCTTTATTGTTGTCACTGTTATTTTTGTCACAGTGCCTAGTAAGCTTAACTGTAAACGCAGCGGCCAAACTACCCCCAGCAGAAAATATTACCGTTACCGATGCCCGGGTTCGCCCAACCAACCCCGGTCAAGAAGTTGGCGCAGCGTACATGACGCTGTCCAGTAAACAGAATGCAAAATTAGTAGCCGTAGAAAGTGACGTTACAAAAAGCGTGGAAATTCACAGCATGACTATGAATAATGGTGTCATGAAAATGCGCATGTTAGACACATTGAACTTAACGGCAGGCAAGCCATATGCCTTAGTGCCCGGTGGCTATCATTTGATGCTATTTGATTTAAAGAAACCGTTGGTAGAAGGCGAAATGGTAAATTTCACCCTGCATTTCAAAAATAGGAACAATTCCGAATTTCAACAAAAAGTATTAGCGAAAGTACTTCCGGATTCAGCGTCAAGCAATAGCAAACATCATTAGTCTTAAATTTAATACAAATTTTCTTTATCAATCAATTTCCCAGACATTACGCTGCATGGCAATGCCATGTGCGCCACTTAGCCGGGCATCATTTAAATCATCTGTTTGCAAACCTCCCAGAGCATATACAGGTATAGAGCAATCCTTAATCATTTCTGTAAACGCATCCCAACCCATTGGCGCGGCATCAGGGTGGCTTTTGGTATTTTGCACTGGCGATAACAGTGCGTAATCCATGCCTAAGGCTTCAGCATAAGCGAGTTCGTTCAGGTTGTGGCATGAAGCGCCACATAAACCTTCAGGCTTAGCGCTAAGCGTCATTAAATACGCCGCCGTAAAATGGATGCCAGTCAGTTTAAAAT
>JACDEP010000096.1:0-4927 GCA_013816325.1 Methylotenera sp. | reverse complement strand
ATTGCTTTTCGCGTACCTGTATCATCATTAAACCGCGGTTAAGGGCTAACTTCAGACGTTCAAAAAAGAGTTCCTCCCCTAGTTCACTCAAATTAGTGATGGCATAAATATTGGGGAGGGAAAGCGCAGTAAATATTGGTGTATTCGCTGGCAATACGGGGCCTACACTAATTTTTTCGGGGTTCTGCCAGCTGATGGTTTGTTTTTCCATGCCGAATGGTTCACCATCCCATTCCGCAACAATAAAAAAATGGAGTTTGACGGTTTTGGCGGGACTATTCAGCACGCCGCTGTTATCGTACTTGGCTTCGTAATCAAAAGTACGGGTTAGCCAAGGGTAGATAAGTGTGGCAGTAATGCCCAGCTCTTCCTGTAGTTCGCGTATTAATGCCGCTTCTGGCGTTTCATTTGGCTCGATTTTGCCACCAGGAAATTCCCAGTAGCCCGACCAAGCCTTGCCTGCAGGTCGCTCTGCCAGCAAGACCAAGCCATTGTCATGCTGAATAACGCCAACTGCGGCGTGGGTGATATTTGCCTTATTCAATTTGCGCTTATTTTTGAATTTATTGGTTGTACTTTGTTGCGCCAAGTTGCTGCCTGCCGGCGTAATCGCGAGCAAATTGATAAGCCGCACGCCCACTTCTAGAACCACGCGTATGCGACCACTTAATGGCGGCCTGGCTTTCCAGCTCGCCAAATTGCTTAATACCGTAATGGCGCAACCATTGGGCAGCCACCACTAAATACTCATCTTGGTCGAATGAGTAGAATGATAGCCACATACCGAAGCGGTCAGATAGCGAAGTTTTTTCTTCAACAGTGTCACAGGGGCGCACTTCACCGCCTAAATGCTGTGTTTCCAGATTTTCAGCCATAAAGTCTGGTATCAAGTGACGGCGATTGGAAGTTGCATAGACGAGGATATTGTCTGAAGTCACGGAAACAGAGCCGTCCAGCACTACTTTCAAAGCTTTATAACCTGCATCGCCTGACTCAAAAGACAAATCATCGCAAAATACGATAAAACGTTCTGCCCGAGCACGCAGCAAAGCAGTAATTTGCGGCAGGTCGATTAAATCCTGTTTATCCACTTCTACAATCCGTAAGCCATTTTTTGAGAACTGGCATAACAAGGCTTTCACGACGGAAGACTTGCCGGTGCCACGGGCACCAGTAAGCAATACATTGTTGGCGGTAAAGCCTTGTACGAACTGTGCGGTATTACGCACGATCTCGGCTTTTTGCAGATCGATATTATGCAAGTCATCTAGCTTGATCTGGTGAGGATGCGGGATCGCCTCTAAATAGCCATGGCCTTTGTTGTGCTGCCAACGCCAGGCGATTGCAGTCCATTCTGTGAAGGCAGGTGGTGCGTGCAATAATGCTTCCAGCTTGTCCAGCAAGCTTTCGGCACGTGTAATAAGATGATTTACGTCAGTCATCATTTACCAACTAAGACCTATAATCTGCATTGATTTTTACATAGTCATAGGAAAAATCACAAGTCCAAACTGTACAAGCAGCTTTACCACGAGCCAAATCCACACGCACTAAAATCTCAGGCTCTTTCATAATGGTAGCCCCTTGTTCTTCCCGATAAGCTGTCGCCCTACCACCTTTTTCTGCTACCAACACATCGCCCAGATACAATTTAAGCGCATTAACATCTAGATCTTCAGCACCTGCATAGCCAATCGCAGCCAATATACGCCCCAGATTAGGATCAGAGGCAAAGAACGCCGTTTTGATAAGTGGCGAATGCGAGATGGCATAGGCCACTTTGCGGCATTCGGCTTCATTATGTCCGCCTTCAACCCTTACAGTCATGAATTTTGTTGCGCCTTCACCGTCGCGGACTATGGCTTGCGCTAACTCTATTGCGACTTCTGTGATGGCTTGCTTAATGAACACATAATCGGCAGAGCTTTGCTCAATCATTGCATTTTCAGCTTGACCAGTCGCCATCAGGACCAGGGAATCATTGGTAGAGGTATCACCATCCACGGTAATACAGTTGAACGACTGATTCACCACATCCTGAATCATTTTATCCAATGCGGCTTGGCTGATTGCTGCGTCAGTCGCTATGTAACCCAGCATAGTCGCCATATTCGGATGGATCATCCCGGAGCCTTTAGAAATACCGGTTACGGTGATTTGCTTGCCATTTATTATCAATTGCCTTGAGGTGCCTTTTGCGACGATATCTGTGGTCATAATCGCCTCTGCCGCATTGAGCCAATTGTCTTCTTTAAGATTACTCATCGCTGCAGGCAAGCCGGCAATGACTTTCTCTGCCGGCAAGGGTTCTAAAATCACGCCAGTAGAGAACGGCAATACCTGCTCAGGATTAATATTCAATGCGCTAGCCAGCGCTTAGCAAGTCAGCTTTGCACGATGTAGCCCATCATCCCCTGTACCTGCGTTCGCGCAGCCAGTATTCACCAGCAGCGCCCGTATTGGTTGCTTACTGACCAAGTGTTCCTTACATAATAATACTGGGGCTGCGCAGAATTGGTTTTGGGTGAATACGCCAGAAACCGTAGTGCCGGCGTCTAGTGTAATGACCAGCACATCTTTGCGGTTAGGTTTACGAACATAGGCCTCAGCAAAACCTAATTTAACGCCTTTCACAGGCAAAAGTGTATGTGCTGCAGGAGCGCTTAAATTTACTGGCATATCGAATTACTCAAAATTAAAATTCAAAACAGCTTAATTCTACCTATTAAAACACTATAAAAATAGTTAGAAATGATCGCACCAGCCTGTTCTGAGCGAAACATTGACATATCGCAACGCTATGTTAGTGTTTCACATAATAATAGATATCATATTCGATAAAATTAAGGCACTCCCTCCATGAATAATCCTATGCCAAATCTAGAAAATGAATCAGCCGATCTTGCTGAAATGGGCTTAAAACTTGCGTTTACCAAAAAACTGCAAGGCGTAACCAATAAAATTCATGCCACCAAAAATATCGACGAGATCATTCTCGAAGTTAGCCAGGAAATTTGCAGTTTATTTGAGGCCGAGCGCCTGACCTTGTATGTGGTCAGCGATGATGGCAATTCTATTATTTCTAAAGTAAAAACCGGCCTAGGGGAATTCAAGGAGCTGAAGCTGCCCATTAATCCGAGCAGTATTGCCGGCTATGCAGGCTTTAACAAGGCATTACTAAATTTTAAAGACGTATATGATGAGGCTGAATTAGCCGCTATCAGCCCGCAGATACGCTTCCTCAAAGACGTGGATAAGAAGACTGGCTTTCGTGCCAAGCAAATGCTCGCTTTCCCTATTGTTAATGCTGAAGACAATAGTTTGATGGGCGTGGTACAAGTGATTAACGCCTTATCCGGCCTGCCTTTTAAGACTATGGCAGAAGAGGGGGCTCCGGAGCTAGCCAAGACTTTAGCCATTGCTCTTAATCAGCGACAGGCTTCTACCGGCGTTGTAAAAACCAAGTTCGGCGGGTTGGTTGCAGCAGGAAATCTATCCAACGATGAGTTAGAACTGGCACAGCGTTCAGCACGTAAAAAAGGTAAAGATCTGGAAGAAATATTGATTACGGAGTTCCAGGTAAAACCTGCGGCTATCGGTAATGCTCTTTCTACATTCTTCGGCGTGCCATATGAGCCATTCAAGGTTGACCGTGTAAAACCGATGGACCTGTTAAAAAATCTTAAGCAAGAATACGTGGAATCCAATGGCTGGCTGCCCATCGATGAGACCACTAATGAAGGGTTGATTATCCTCACCCCAGATCCTGAGCGAATTAAAAGCGCACGCATCGTTAGCAATATTTTTCCGCGACATAATAAAGTTGCTTACCAGGTGTGTTTACACCAAGATTTTATTAATACTGTTTCGCAATTCTATGGCGTTAGCAGCTCCTCGGGTGATATCGGCGATATTCTTTCCACCATGGATGATGAAGAGGATTATGGCACCACAGCAGAAGACGCCAGCGCCGCTTCGGACAATGAGCTCGTAAAACTCGTCAATAAAATCATCATCGATGCCTACAATCAGGGCGCATCAGACATCCACATTGAGCCATACCCGGAAAAAGGCAAAACCGAAATCCGCTTCCGCAAGGACGGGACGCTAGTTAACTATATCGAAGTGCCACCCAGTTATCGTAACGCCCTGACAGCACGTATCAAGATTATGTGTGACCTGGATATTTCTGAAAAACGTAAACCGCAAGATGGCAAGATTAAGTTTAAGAAATACGGCCCATTGGATATAGAGCTTCGGGTCGCAACCATTCCCTCCGCTGGCGGCATGGAAGATATTGTCATGCGTATTCTGGCAGCAGGTAAACCGATTCCGCTGGATAAACTAGGGCTATCGGACTGGAACAATAAAAAGCTCAAGGAACTAGTGCAAAAACCATACGGCCTATTCTTTGTCTGCGGGCCGACCGGCTCAGGTAAAACAACGACCTTACACTCAGCTTTAGGCTATATCAATAAGCCGGAAACCAAGATATGGACTGCCGAAGACCCGGTTGAGATTACGCAAAAAGGCTTGCGCCAGGTGCAAATTAACAAAAAAGCCGGTCTTGATTTCGCCATGATCATGAAAGCGTTTTTACGAGCTGACCCTGATGTGATTATGGTTGGCGAAATGCGCGATAAAGAAACCGTGGCTACGGGTATTGAAGCTTCACTGACCGGTCATTTGGTATTTGCAACTTTGCATACCAACAGTGCGCCGGAATCGATTGTGCGGTTGCTGGATATGGGTATGGACCCATTTAACTTTGCTGATGCGCTGATCGGAATATTGGCGCAACGCTTAGGTAAACGCTTATGTGACTGCAAAAAACCTTATGCGCCGGATGCCAATGAAATCAAAGGTATGCTTAACGAATATTGTGAAGAACTGAAAAATACCACAAGCTGGAAAAAAGACCCCGAAG
>JACDEP010000004.1:19928-29603 GCA_013816325.1 Methylotenera sp. | reverse complement strand
ACACAACGCTCAGCTTTTGCCATTTCTGCGACCCGTTGAACATTCTCGGCAAACTCTGGAGACTGCATGTAATCGGCATAGCCTCGAAACGAGAGATTGTGCTAGCCGGAGTTGGGAGAATCGGCGCGCGCGTGGCGCAACCCACCAAGGCCCGGAAGATGGGTATAGGAAATTTGAACCGCGCTTAAGGACGCGGCAAGTACATCACGATTAAACTGGGGATTATGTCGCGATCGTGGCACTGTTCTCACGTCAATTACCCGAGCAACTTCATTGAGCCGAAGCAAATCGACGAATGTGTCTATTGGGCGGTTTGAATGGCCAATCGTACATATAAGAGGGTTGTTCAATTGTAAAGTCGTTTCTTACCTAATTCTATCACCCTATGATAAAAGCTATGCACCTTGCAACAGAATGGTGACGAGAACGGAGGAATCCTCAATGGCCTTTAGTGCTTGTGCCAAGCCACCTGCTAAACTGATGAGGCTGCACTCTCGCATCAACAGGCGTGTTCCCGCAATCTTAAGCAAAACACTTCCCGCATGGCATTGTACGGTAGTTTCACCCACAACCTAGTTTGCGGGCATTGCCTTCACTGCTAGAAGCAGTCATATGAAACATTTCAACGTAGTTCAATTTGTAAAGAATTTTTTGAGATTGTGTGCCTAAGATTGTCTTTAAACATACGAATGCCAATTAACCTCGGCTGGCGACGCGTGATGGATAGCCACAGATGCTCCTAAAAGAAACAATGCAAGACAATAATATAACAATCGATTTCGATATCAAATATTGATAATGTATAGCGGCGCCTAGTTGACTTTAAAAACTTAGTGTCCCAAAAATAATATCATTAAAATCTATATTATTAACTACTCATGATAGAAAAGTCTGTGAGATTAAAATTACAACCAAATAAATAATTCATCAATCAGGGTTCTAAAAATGGCATATACCGCAAGATAGTTAGATGTTTCAAACCTACACTCAGTAATTATTGCGACTTTGACTAAAGGATGACTGAAATTGAGACGATTCTGTCTGATTACGTAAGACTTTCAAATTTTGAGTGTCTGATATTAAATGATACACACTTCGGGCCCATTCTTACCACTCAAAAGTTAGAGTGAAGTGTCTATTTTTAGGGCAAGTCCACTGGAAGTATTTGGTATGTCTAGTGACACGCGTGATTACCAAATATTATTATGGACTACCCATGGTTTGCGCGCTTTTTTAATACGATTGTGAGGATTGGTTCAGGCAGGGCTCATTTTCTCATGCTTGCCACATGATATAATCAACCCTTATTAATAGTGAATTTTTAAGCCTTAACAGGATGACTGAACAGACTGCCAAATCACATTTGATAGATGTGTTAGAAGACATCGTTGGTGTGCCTTATACCTTAACTGGTGAGGCTAAGACGCAGCCGTATAGCAAGGGTTTTCGTTTCGGGTCTGGCGACGCTATGGCTGTAGTGCGCCCTGGGACTTTAATCGAGATATGGAAAGTATTGCAAGCCTGTTCGAAAGTGAATGTCGCGATTATTATGCAAGCGGCTAACACTGGCTTAACGGGCGGTTCAACACCCGATGGCAATGATTACGATCGCCCAATTGTGATTGTGAATACCATGCGTATTGATCAAATCCAATTGATTAACGATGCTAAGCAGATTATTGGCTTGCCAGGCAGCACCCTGTTTGGCCTTCAGGAAACGTTAGCGCCTTATGGCCGCGAACCACACTCAGTTATTGGGTCATCATGCATTGGTGCCTCAATTGTGGGCGGCATTTGTAATAACTCAGGTGGTGCACTAGTACAACGTGGCCCTGCTTATACTGAGTTGGCGCTGTATGCGAAGATCCATGACAATGGTGACATAGAGCTGGTGAATAATCTAGGAATTGACCTTGGTTCTACGCCAGAAGAAATCCTTAATAATTTAGAGCAGCTGCACTATACGGCGCAAGATATACAGCATTCAGACAAGCTTGCATCCGATAACGTCTATCATAAGCGTGTAAGAGAAATTGATGCAGATACACCAGCACGCTTTAATAATGATGCTCGACGTTTACATGAGGCGTCAGGTTGTGCTGGAAAGTTAGCTGTATTTGCGGTGCGTTTAGACACCTACCCAACTGAAAAAAAACAAGTGTTTTACATTGGTTCGAATGATGATCAGGTGTTTGAAACCATACGACGCGATATTTTATCGACATTCAAAACCTTACCTGTATCAGGTGAGTACATGCATCGCGACTGTTATGCGGTGAGTAAAAAATATGGTAAAGATACCTTCTTAATAATCGATAAATTAGGCTCTAAGTACATTCCTAAAATATTCGACTTAAAACGAAAAGTCGATCGCATTGCTGATAAGTTTGCATTTTTACCAGCCAAAATGTCTGACCGATTGATGCAAGCCATGAGTTATTTGTGGCCTAATCATTTGCCGAAACGGATGGAGGACTATCATCAGCAATATCAACACCATTGGATTTTAGAAATGAGTGGTGATGGCATTGATGAAGCCCGCGCCTATCTTAAAACGTTTTTTAAAGCGCATGATGGTAACTATTTCGAGTGCACGCAAGTAGAAGGTGAGAAGGCAATGTTGCATCGCTTTGTCGCCGGGGGTGCGATTGGACGTTACCATGCAATCAAGCGTAATACAGTGGGAGCCATGATGACGGTGGATATCGCATTACGTCGTAATGATCAGCAATGGTTTGAGCGGCTGCCGGCAGAAATTGACGTCTTGATTGACACTAAATTCTATTACGGTCATTTATTCTGTCACGTGATGCATCAGAATTATGTGTTGAAAAAAGGCATAGATGCCAAGCAGTTAAAAGAAAAGATTCTCGCTTCCTTTGATGCACGTGGTGCGGAGTATCCAGCAGAGCATAATGTTGGTCATGAATATTCGGCTAAACCAGCATTGAAGACTTTCTATCGTAAGCTAGATCCAACCAATACCTTTAACCCAGGTATTGGTAAAACCAGTAAATTAAAAAACTGGGCTGAAGTTATAAACTAAATATTACACGGCAAAATTGCCTTGATAGCACTAGCAAGGCATTTTTTAATGCGGATAGGTAGAGTTTGTGATTAGTAGAGCAATCTCAATCTAATCGTACCATCAACAGTATCTAACTGTTCAAAGGCGGGTTGTGAATCAACACCTGCGACATCCATGACCAAATAACCAATTTCATCTCGTGTAACCAAGCTTTGCGCTAAGATGTTGATGTTATTTTCAGCAAATAGTGTGTTGATCTTTGATAATACACCAGGCTGATTATGATGAATATGCAGTAAGCGATGCGTTTCTGGACGTTGAGGCATGCTGATTTCAGGGAAGTTAACAGCAGAAATTGTCGTGCCACTATTGGCATATTGCACAAACTTTGCAGCAACCTCTAAGCCAATGTTCGCCTGTGCTTCAGCTGTTGACCCACCAATATGTGGCGTTAAAATCACATTATCAAAACCACGCAATGGTGAGTCTAATGGCTCGTTATTTGATTTTGGTTCTTTAGGGAACACATCAATCGCTGCACCTCTTAGTTTTCCATTTTCAATCACTTCTGCTAAGTCTTCCAACACAACACAAGTACCGCGAGCGGCATTAATAAAGATTGAACCTGCTTTCATTTCAGCAAACTCCTTCTTTGTAATCATGTTTTTAGTTGAAGGCAGCTCTGGCACGTGTAACGTTACCGCATCTGCTTGGTTTAATAGCTCTTTTAATGAGCCAACTTGGTTTGCATTGCCAAGCGGCAACTTAGTTACTACATCGTAATAAATCACGTTCATACCTAAGCTCTCCGCAAGTACAGATAGCTGAGAGCCAATGCTACCGTAACCAACAATACCTAATGTTTTACCACGGGCCTCGTTTGAGTTTTCGGCCGTTTTAGGCCAACTGCCTTCGTGTACTTGTTTGTTCTTAGCTATTATGCCACGTAGCAATAGAATTAATTGACCAATCACTAACTCAGCGACTGAGCGTGTATTTGAGTATGGCGCATTAAATACGGGAATGCCTTTTATTCTAGCAGTATCTAAATCAACTTGGTTTGTCCCAATACAAAAGCAACCAATCGCTGTGAGCCTTTCCGCAGCCTCTAATACTTTTTTTGTTAACTGTGTTCTAGAACGAATACCAATAAAGCGCGCATCTTTAATTTTCTCAATTAAAACGTCTTCGTCTAAGGCATGCGTAATATATTCGATATTGTCATAGCCCGCTTTTTTAAGCGTATCTACTGCATTTTGATGTAGGCCTTCTAATAAGAGAAAGCGTGCGTCAGATTTTTTGTTTGCCTTTAATTCCATGAGAGGTGTTCTCCTGATAAGTTAATTTATTTGGGGCTGTCCTAGATAACTAGCCCATATGTTGTTTAACCCATTGTCTTAGTTTTACTAACTGAACTTGTGGTGATGGGTTGTTAAAACGCTACTCGCACTCTTTCAAAAATAAGCCAAAATGGGCTTTGGGAACACCGTTAAATTTGCGCATATGGCGCTTAGCTTGGGTCCAAAAATTCTCAATGCCATTAATGTGATTCTGTTTGTCTGCAAACAACTTTGAGTGGTTAATCCGATAGTGCTTAAATCCGGAAACATCCAGAACATTATAACCTCTACAAAAATCCGAATAGACGATGCTGTCAGGGATCACTTTGCGTTCGATAATGGGTAGTAAGCTTGCTCCTCTCGTATCTGGAATAATCTTGGTGTAAACCTTGCCATTGCGCTTTAATAAGCCAAATACAGGCACTTTTCCTACGGCACCTCGACCTCGTTACCTTTGCGCGCTCCTCCAAAATAACTCTCATCCACTTCAATCTCATCATCAAAAGTTTCATATGATTCTTGTTCTTAGACCAGCCACTTATCATGTAGCCCACACTTCCTGCAATAGCTATTGGGAATGCGATTGCAGCAGAAGTGCCTATTGCTTTTTTCATTTCAATATTCTTATAAATAAGTATGTGACCGATAGAAAACCACCACCAACATCAGCAAGCGCTGATATTGAACCAATACCAGAGCCGGCAATAAATAAACCGCTGAACTTTGGTGATTTTAAGCTTGGCTTTAGCTTCCAATTAAGAAAACATCTGACCAGCGATCAGTGCCATGAACAGTGCAAAAAATATAGCAATGTAAGTTGAGTTAATGCCAGCTGCGACATGAGTAACTAGAAATGCTCCTAGAATAATTCCAGGCGCCATCCCATATACCACTTTCCAAACTACAGTCCTCTACAGGCGTGTGCGTAAATGCTAGATGACGAAGTATTCCACCACCTCCAACACCTAGTAATCCAGCCATAAAGCCGACGAATCCTCCCAACATAAAGTAAAGCAATATCCATTCAACACTGATCATATTAATTGTCCCTTTCAACTCTATGTTTAAAGCCTCAATCGATGAGATAAGGCTTGTTCTAAGTTGTACTCTAAGCATAAGATACAACTTCAAGTCGACTTTAAGTCAAGCATGTTTTGCAAAAGGATAAATAATGGATATTTCTGAGATCGCAAAGGCATCCGGATTGCTTGCTTCTACACTACGTTACTACGAAGATAAAGGCCTCATTAAGTCTATTGGTAGAAACGGTTTACGCAGAACCTTTAATGACAAAGTCATTGGACGCTTAGCCCTAATTTCTTTAGCTCGAAGCGTTGATTTCTCACTGGACGAGATTGGTGAAATGTTTACACAAGAAGGTGTGGCGATTAATAGAACTCTGCTCTTAGAAAAGGCTGAGATATTGGAGAGGAAAATTAAAGAACTGACATCTAGGCCTGATGGTCTTCGTCATGCAGCAGAGTGCTCTGCAATCAACCATTTTGAATGCCCAAAATTTTTACGTCTACTCAGGATTGCTGGTAAAAATCGGTCTAGATAATCAACAAATTAAAGAAAAATACTTAGGTTACATTTCGGCTGGAAATGATAAATGCCTAAAGAATTGCCCCAAGCATATACTCAATAGATAATTTACTAAATAATATAAGTCCACTCTAAATTAAAACTTTATGGGATTTCAGTTTTTCTACAATTAAATCAACGAAGACTCTAATTTTCATAGGGCTGTGCCTGCCCTCTCTATGGATAACATGATAGGTAAAGCTTTGCGTTCTGCCACGCATGTTGATAGTAACGATAAGAAGTTACCTACTGAAGGTTCAAATCACAATGTACAAACATCTTAAAATGCACAAATAGTGCTTATCCTGACTCAAATGGCAGCTCGATTTTTCGTGACTTGTTCGCTGACGCAGATGAATTTCTTAAATCATTAGTAATAAGCTGGCCACTTACCCACAAGTCAGTGGCCAGCTTAGATTACCCGTGCTACTTCTAGTGCAACAACAAATATTTAGTTAGTTGTCGTCGTTGAGCTTTCTGGTGGAACCACGATTACAGTTGTACTGTCACCAGATTTTCCAGTTTCACCCGTATTTCCTTTACTACCAGTATTACCCGTAGTGCCGGTATCACCTGTGCTGCCTTTGCTACCTGTATTGCCCATGTTTCCTTGGTCGCCCTGTGCTCCTGGTGCTCCAGGCGCTCCAGCAGGGCCTGGTTCTGCTGCCGGCACATTTACTACTGTGGGTTTATCACAAGCAGCTAATCCAAACGAAGCCAAAACTAAAGCCATTAATAAATACTGTTTCATAAAAACTCCTTTAATAGTTAAAATTGATACGACTCTGCAACTGTTTTATATAGAGAAAATATATAAGACACTATAAGCGCAAGTAAGATATGAAAATGTGCGGTAACGCACATATACTAAAAGTGACCATACACCTTCTGTGTAAATAGTGACCTGTAAGGTTTTCTAGTTGCACCAGATGCGAGGTAGATTAACTCAGAATTGCACCTTAACTCTATTTGCCCATGACTATTTGCCATCACTGAGCAGCAATAGAATAAATCAATTAAAGATTTGCTAGAGTATATGCACCCCGCCAAACAACCTTGCCATTTCTTCAATTTAATGTTTGATTGCGAGGACTCGCCTATTAGTAATTAGTTGGTGGAATGTACTTCAGCGCAACCCAAAAAAAAGGCTTATGAGATAATTCTCTAAGCCTCCTGTTACAATTTCCAGCCAAACTTAATTAATCTGTTTTATCTTTAATTTTATCGCCAGCCGCTTCCATTTTATCACCTGCCTTTTCTGCGGCATTGTCCATTTTCTCACCGGCTCTTTCTGTAGCGTTATCTAATTTTTCGCCAGCTCTTTCTGCCGGCCCCTGTTTATCACAGGCTGCTAACCCGATAACCATTAAAGCCACATATGTTGCTGATAGTAATTTTTTATTTAGCATTTTCTTATCCTCATACTTGTTAATCAAAGACTCTGGTCTTGCATTATAGAGTATACGTATAACTGCATATTCTTACGAGTCCAATTGTTCCCAAAATCATGTAAGAGTTTACCTACAGTAATTACTACTAAAGAATTTCCTACAAACTTTTAAGAAAATAACTAATTATCACAAGACAATTAAAGTTGTTTAATAACATTTCAACGTTATTTTGAAATTTAAAGAGGAAATGATTATGAATTGGAATCAAATTGAAGGTAACTGGAAACAATTTAAAGGTAAAGTGCAACAAAACTGGGGCAAATTGACAGATGACCAATTAGATGTGATTGATGGCAAACGCCAGCAATTAGCAGGCAGAATTCAAGAGGCATATGGTGTGAGCCAAGATGAAGCAGAAAAGCAAATTTCTGATTGGGAAAGTATTCAAAAAGATAATTAGTCAACGTATATGCGCCATTGAGGACATTACTGGATATAGAAAGCGGCTTAGGCCGCTTTTTCTTTGCTTAGTGTGGCTGGCCGTAAGTCAAAGGCGATGCAAATGCGTTCTTCATCCGCATTAAAAGGCACCGTCCTGTGAAACAATGAAGAGGGAAATAAGATAATATCGCCTACATTCGGCATTATCGATTGTGCAGGGAAGTTGTTGTGTTTCTGCGGGTAATTATCACCATGCGTACCGTATTCAAAACTTCCTTCGTCGGCATGCACCTTATTTTTAGGCATGGCTAGATATACCGCGCCACTGAGCCAACCGATTTCATGAATATGCGGAGCTAGATAACCACCTTTACGCATTTTAACGTACCAGGAGCTAGTAAAATCGAGTGTGTCAGGGAATGACGCGATCAATTCGCAGTCAGCACCTGCATATTGGTTTTTGTAGTTAATAAACTCCTGCTTGATAAGCTCTGCCAATGCCCTAAATGAAGCTTCGGGCCGTTTAAACAAATTACCGGAAGATTGTGTACCGAAATGGAGCATGCCTTGTTTACGCTCAGCAATTTCGGTATTTTTAATGTCGTGCAGTAAATCTATAAGTAACTGACTATTGGGTGCCGCTAACTGTGGGACACTATTCTGGTATACATAATTAAAGCCATTTTTGCAAAAATTGTAAGGATTCTCTACCCCAAAGTTGATGGCGTAATGGGTAGAAAGGGTACCAATAAAGGGGGAAGCATGTGTTGTTGTGGTGACTAATTGATCAAGCTTAGTCTTAAATTCATCAAAACGTTCTGCTTTATATAAGCAATAGAGACTACGTGCTTGCCAGTCATCTAATTGCGAAATTTCAAAAAAAGGAATCGCCTCGCCATACCTTTTAGCCAAGTATAGGAATTCAGCCATATTGTAATTGGCCTGTGGATGCTGGAGATTGAGTGTCAACGCCGCTTGATAGGATTTAACCGCAGCTTCCATATCGCCTTGATCACGTAATGTTTCGCCAAGATTATTGTGAGCATCTGAGTAATTTGGAAATAGATGGAGTGCTTTTTGATAACTCGTAACAGCCTCCTCAAGTTGCCCATTGTCGCGCAATGCGGTGCCTAAGTTAAAGTAGCCGCGGGCATCCTGCGAATTTATCTTTAAGCCTTGTCGATAGGCGTCGATAGCTTCTTCCACTCTTCCTTGCTTTTGCAGTACTGTGCCTAAGTTACCGTATGCTTCAAAGAATTTCGGTTGTAAATTAATGGCTTTTTGATAACTGTTAACAGCGTCTTCAAACCTATTTAAATGAGTAAGCGCGATGCCTAAATTGAATAGCAGGTCCGGCGTATTCGGTTGTAACTTTAATGCTTTGCTATAAGTGGTGGCGGAATCGCTGTACTTGCCTAAGCCATCTTGGGCTAATGCTAGAGCATGGTAGAGGAGGAATACATCCGGATAATGTAACAATAATTTTTTAGCTGCAGATTCTGTTTCCGCTAACTTGCCGCTATTTAATAACGCAAGCACTGTTTGTATCTCATTCTGGGAAGGTTGTTTTGCCATGTTGTGAGCTTAATTTTGTTTCTTATTAGTACGTTCTTGGAGTCTACCTGCCATCTGCCGCAGAAACTTCATCGCTACTTGGGGTTCATCCAAAAGTAAGGTTTCTATTTTATCAGGATATATGAGTACGATTTCAGCCTCATCAGATGTGACGACCGCCTCGGCAGAGGTTGCAGTATTAGATAATAAAGCCATTTCGCCAAAATAATCGCCCGCTTCCAATGTGCGTATTATCTGGCCGTTATCCAGCAGTTGCACTTGCCCTACGACAATAAAATACATATTGCGCGTTAAGTCCCCTTGTGCAAAAACTTGC
>JACDEP010000004.1:0-19918 GCA_013816325.1 Methylotenera sp. | reverse complement strand
GTGTATTGCGGCGTATCCCTGAATAGGCCTTTAAGCAACAATACATCTTTTTTACGTAGGGTCGCGATAAGCTCTGTGCCTAATAAGAACACGGCAAAATTAAAATACAACCAGGTAATAGAGATGAATAGATTCTTCATGCTACCGAACACTGAACCGTATGATTGATTGACCGATAAAAACAGGCTGAAGGCGGGCCGCATCATTAGCCACAATACGGCTGTGAAAAGTGCCCCGATAAAAATATGTTTTAAGTAAAGGCGTACCGGGAAAAACGCATAGTAAAAGATTGCGATAAGCAATGTCGTCAGAGTTAAAGACAAACCATAGGAAAAAACGGTATTGACGGTGTTATACCGTAGCAGTGGTGAACCTGTTCCTAAAAAGTTGATGACTTTTTCTAGAATGAGACCTGCAAAGGTAAAGAGGAAGAAGAGAAGCAACATGCCCGCTACCGCGAGAATATCCTTGAGTTTGCGTTTAATATAGGACGGCGCTTCTACCAATGCGGAGATATTGTAAAAAGTAGAGCGCATTGCCGCCGCCAGCGGTGTAATAGCCCACAGCAGAACGAACAAACCCACTGCGCCCCAAGCTGCTTTATGCTCCGCTGCATTGTAAACTTCCACCATGATAGTGCTGCTTAATTCAGGTACAAGGTTACCGGTGATAATCGCTAATTTAACAATTGCGTAATCCGAGCTTAATACTAAGTGACTCAGTAAAAAGAACATCAGCAATACTAAAGGTATGAGTGCGAACATCGCATAAAAGGACAATGACGCAGATAGTCCTAAAACGTTATGGCGTTGGAACGCATTTGCCATTTCATGCAACACGAATAGGGGCGTGTTGTAACGTTGCCTGGCATAAGCTTCTATAGGCTTGCCAATAGCGCTTTGCAGGCGGATGTACAATTTTTGGTTAGGTTTTGGAAAGCTGAGTTTTTTCACTTGTTAGGATAATTACATAAATTAAAGACGGATATAGAGTCTACAACGACTTGAATTTTTCGGTAGCGGCAATCAGCGCGGAGGTAATGCTTGGTTCCATTGCTGAATGCCCGGCGTCATGAATCATACAAAACTCTGCATGTGGCATTGCCAGGCTTAATTCCCAAGCACTTTTAGGCGGGCATACCATATCATAGCGGCCCTGCACGATTATTGCAGGAATATGGCTCAATGTTTTTGCATTTTTCAGCATGGCCTCTCCATCTACAAAGCAATCATTTTGTATATAATGAATCTGCACGCGCGCTCTGGCTAATTCAATAGTAGATTGTTCTTCAGTTACCTCTGTTGTGGCATGAGATGACTCATGTTTTTTCTCAGGCGGCAATAAACGCATGATGGCATTTTCAAAAGCGTTCCATTGGAGAGCAGCAGGGATGTTAATCGCAGGATCTTCTTTAAATATTCTACGGCTATAAGCTCCTAATACATCATTGCGTTCATCTTCCGGCAGGTAGCTAATAAGCGTATACCAAACTTCAGGGAAAAAATGTTTTACATCGCCCAAAAACCAATTCAATTCTGATGAGCGGCTTAAAAAGATACCTCGTAATATAAGACCTGTAACACGCTCAGGAAACTCCAAGGCATAACTTAGTGCCAAAGTGCTGCCCCAAGAACCGCCAAATACTAACCATTTATCTATGCCTAACGCTGCGCGTATCGCATCAATATCTTTCACCAGGTCTTGAGTAGTATTTTGCTCAGTACAACCTTGTGGCTTGCTGCGGTTGCAACCGCGTTGATCAATTAGAATAATCCTATAATGAGCAGGGTCAAAAAAACGTCGTTGGGTAGGATTACAACCACTACCTGGACCGCCGTGTAAGAAAACTACCGACTGTCCCTTTGGATTACCACACACCTCATAATAAACTTCATGCAAACTGTCCGCTTGGAAGTAATTTTTCTCGTTAATATCTATTTCTGGATACAAATTGTAAGTGGCATTTTGCATAGGGTATACAGAGCTTTCTATTTGATTTTTAATGATATTTATCTATATTCTAGCATTTAGTTTAATGTGCGAAATATAATGTTGTATATTCCGAACTAATTGTAAATAAATTGTAACGAATGTATTGCAATTCATGTTTGAGTGGAATATAGTTCTGTACGCACATGAAAATGTGATGGAAAATAATTTCAGTTAGTTGCTAAAAAAATTGTAGTTAGAATCATGGGGTCCCACCAAGAAGTCCTAACTGCTTAAGAATTTAACAAACAAGTGAATTATTTTATAACCCTTAGTAGTTTAACTTTGGAGATTACAATGCAAATCAACAAAATCAAGTTAGCACTTGGCTTAGTTGCAGGTTTAACAGTGGCAATGCCATTAGTTGCATCAGCAGCAGCAGATCAAGAAGCTGCAATGAAAGACGCAAATAACTGGGCTGCTCCACGTGGCCAACTAAATGGCCAAGGCCATAGTGCATTAGCACAAGTGAACAAAGGTAACGTTAAAAACCTTAAAGCTGCTTGGACATTCGCTACGGGTGTAAACCGTGGTCACGAAGGTTCACCAGTTGTTGTTGGTAACATGATGTATGTACATACAGCATTCCCAAACAATGTATACGCTCTTGATTTGAACGACAATCAAAAAATCGTTTGGTCATACTTCCCTAAACAAGATCCATCAGTACAAGCTGTATTGTGCTGTGACAACGTTTCACGTGGTCTTGGCTTCGGCGATGGCAAAATCTACCTTCAACAAAATGATGGTAACTTGGTTGCTTTAGACGCTAAAACTGGTGCTAAACAATGGTCAGTATTAGTTAACGATCCAAAAGTTGGTGCTACAAACACTAACGCTCCACACGTAATCAAAGACAAAGTGCTTACAGGTTGCTCTGGTGCTGAATTCGGTGTTCGTTGCTTTATCGCTGCGTACAACTTAAAAGATGGTTCATTGGCATGGAAAGCTTACTCAACAGGCCCAGATGCTGAAGTAATGTTAGGTTCTGATTTCAACTCAGCTAACCCAGCTTACAATGCATTGTCAGTTTACCAAGACGTAAACGGCGGCAACAAACAAGGCGGTTCTTTCAAACCTATCCCAGCTGACCAAATGAAAATTGGTGAAAAAGAGCTTGGTACACGCACATGGTTGAAACCACAAGCAGTTAAAGATGGTTGGCAACATGGTGGTGGCTCTGTATGGGGCTGGTGGCCGTATGATGCACGTACAAACTTAGTTTACTACGGTACAGGTAACCCTTCAGTTTGGAACCCAGATGTACGTCCAGGCGACAACAAATGGTCTATGACTGTATTCGCACGTGACTTAGACACTGGCGTTGCAAAATGGGGCATGCAAATGACTCCACATGACGAGTGGGATTACGACGGTATTAACGAAGTTATCTTGTTCGACAAAGGTGGCAAAACATACGCTTGGCATCATGACCGCAACGGTTTTGCATACACTTGGAACGCAGCTAACGGTACATTGATCGCTGCTGAAAAAGTGCATCCATTCGTAAACTGGGCTTCAGGCGTTGATTTGAAAACCGGCGTACCAGCTAAATTGGCTGCTGCTTCAACTCACCAAGACTACAATGCTAAAGGCGTTTGCCCAGCTGCATTAGGTACTAAAGACCAACAACCAGCTGCATACTCTCCAAAAACAGGTTTAATATATTCACCACTTAACCACGTTTGTATGACATACGAGCCAGTTGAGTCTAAATATGTGGCAGGTCAACCTTGGGTTGGTGCTACTTTAACTATGTTTGCTGGTCCTGACGGCGTAATGGGTGGCTTTGCTGCTTATGATCCAATGACTAACAAAAAAGTTTGGTACAACAAAGAGAAATTCTCAGCTTGGGGTGGTGCTTTAACAACTGCTTCAAACCTAGTGTTCTACGGTACTCTTGATCGTTGGTTCAAAGCTGTTGATGCACAATCAGGTAAAGAACTTTGGAAATTCCAAGTTGGTTCTGGCGTGATTGGTAATGCATTCACATACGGTCACAGTGGTAAACAATACGTTGGCGTGCTATCCGGTATCGGGGGCTGGGCTGGTGTTGCGATGAACCTTGGTATGACTAACGACACAGATGCACTTGGTGCTGCTGGTGGTTATAAAGAATTAACTAAATACAACGCTGCTCCTGGCGGTGGTTCATTAACAGTATTCACCCTATAATTCAAAGTTCTAGTGAAAACTAGTACGATGATTTATTAGCTAAATACTGAGTTAGTTCAAAGAAAACACCCCGATCCGTCGGGGTGTTTTTTTATATCAATAAATATTGAATAAAAAATTAAGTGCAATAAATACAATGCAATTAATTGATTATTTGTAATAAAGTGGTCGATTTTGTACCAAGTTGTAAGAACTTTTTAGTTATCGCTACCTCTTAAGTAGGAGCAATAATTATTCAAGCCGCATATTCGATGATAAGGAAAGAAAATGTATAAACCTGTTATGAAACATTTGGGATGGATTGCTTTTGCTATGCTTACAAATATCAGTGTAAGTTACGCAGCAGACCCAGATATTCCATCTCTTAATCCAGATGAAGGTCGTATCGGAGAGCTTAGACGCGTACCTGATGCTTCTGAATTCAAGGTCTGTGCCGACCCTGACCTTTTACCAAACTCAAATAATAAACAAGAAGGTTTTGAGGATAAAATTGCTGAGCTATTAGCAAAAGATTTAGGTAAAAAACTTTCTTATACTTACGCTTATAGCCGTCAAGGTTTTCTAAGAAATACAATTAATGCCAATCGCTGTGACGTCATTATGGGAGTAACTTCTGATTTCGATGCACTGCGTACCACTAAACCTTACTATCGTTCCGGTAACGTATTTGTTTATCGTAAAGATAGCGGTCTCAATATTACTGACTGGGACAGTCCAGACCTGAAAAAAGCACGTATTGGTATCGTTGGTCAAAGTACAGCAACAATTCCTTTAAATGACCATAATCTAATGGCAAACGCACGACCATATCGTATGCAACGTGATCTCAATTTACCACCTAGTTACATGGTAGATGACTTAGTAAAAGGTGACATTGATGTGGCTATTCTATGGGGGCCAATTGGCGGCTATTTTGCTAAACAATCGAATGTGCCATTAGTGGTTAAATTGATTCCTGAATATGAAACAACCAATGCCAAAGGTAAAGAGTATTGGAATATTTCTGTAGGGGTTCGCCATCCGGATAAAGAACGTGCAGCTATGATTAATGCTGCGATTGATAGAAATCAGGACAAAATTAATAAGATTTTAGATGACTACGCTATTCCTCATGTACCGGTCGTAGAGGGTGATAGTGTAATGAAAGTGTACCGTAAAGACACTAAAGCACATGAAAAGGTAAGAGGCGGTGACGCAGTTCAATAAACATAGTAAAATGTTTGAATTATTTTTTGTTGATGCGTCAACCACTTAAATAATTTATTCGTTGAATGATTACACGTCCAGTACTGCGCTAGCATGTATGTACGTAGAAAAAATTCATTACATTAGGAGATGACATGTTAGGCAAGAAAGCACTTAGAGCAGCGTTATTGATTTCAATGCTTGGATTTGTAGGTTTAACCTTATCTACACAAGCCAGCGCAGCTTGTAACTTAGTTTCAACAAAAGACGGTAGCCCATTAGGCGTCAAACCTGTAGATACTGATACGCCAGAAGCGAAACAGTTTCTAGAAACTTGTATTAACCCATATACAAAAGCGTTTGCAAAAGATCCTGAAGCTGCTAAAGCAGGTAAAAAGAAATTTGGTTACTATTCATGTACCCAATGCCATGGTCCAAATGCTGGTGGTCAAGTTGGCCCTTCTATTACAGACAGCACATGGCAATATGCTAAACACGTAACAGATAAAGGTGTGTTCGAGACTATTTCAGGTGGCAGTAATGGCGGCATGTTTGCCTGGCACCAACAGTTAGGTAATCCTGAGAACTTATCAACTGATGACATATTAAAAGTTATCGGCTGGTTACGTACTCAGTATAAAGGCGGTGGGGAGACTCCCTGGTTGAACTAATTGACTGAAGTAAACAACAGGCATAAGTCAATCTGGTTACATTAGTGTAACAACTTAAAACGGCTGCTGTATAATAACAGCAGCCGTTTTTTTATGCTGCTAAGGGTAATAAAGCCACGATATGATGGCCATTAAATTTTAGAACATTGGAGATTTCAAAATGGGTAAAATGAAGTTCAGTTTAGTTTTAATGCTGATGTTAGCAGCATTGAGTGCATGTAAAAAAGATGCAGGTTCTGGTTCAGCAGACGCACCAACCCCGACAGCAGGTGGCAAAACGATTAATTTCGTTACAACGCAAGATGGTTCGCCATTGAAAATCGATCCAGCATTGTTTACAACACCAGAAGCTAAAGAATTTATGACTACTGGTAAAAATCCTTATATTGGTAATGCAGATGCGGTTGCTAAAGGTAAAAAAGTATTTCAGTTATATTCATGTACACAATGTCATGGCCCGGAAGCTAAGGGTCAAGTTGGACCTAACTTAACAGGCCCAGATTACCATTACCCAAAAGACGCAAACAACAAAGGTATGTTTGAAACAGTTTGGCATGGTACAAATGGCGGTATGGGCGCTAAAGGTATTGGTTTGATGGACCCAACAGATCCAAAAAATGGTATTTCACCTGATGAATTGTTGAAAGTCATTGCATGGATTCGCAGTATGGGTAAATCTACAGGCAACGAGTAAGCGGTAGTATAATATTGAGCGCGCTTGCTGAAACCCAGCAGGCGCGTTTTTTATTTCAGAGATAGATAGAAATAGAGTGGGACAACGTGGAAAACAATCAGCAAAATTTGCATCATATCGTGATAGTAGGCGGCGGCGCTGGCGGCCTTGAGTTGGCGACTAAACTCGGCGACTCTTTAGGCCGCAAAGGCAAAGCACAAATCACTCTTATTGACCGCACCAGGACACATGTATGGAAACCGTTACTGCATGAGATTGCAGCTGGGAGTATGGATCCTGACAAGCATCAGCTGGAATATATGGCACAAGCACATTGGCATCATTTCCGCTTTCGTTTAGGTAGTATGGATGGCCTAAGCCGCACTAAGAAAGAAGTGACCATCGCGCCATTTTTTGATGAAGATGGTATTGAGGTCATTCCACGCCGGACCTTTAAGTACGATACCCTGATTATCGCGGTAGGCAGTACTACTAACGATTTCGGCATTAAAGGTGCACGTGAGCATTCTATTGCTTTGGATACCCAAGACCAAGCCGAGCGCTTTCACAGGCGTTTGCATAATGCATTAGTACGTGCGCAAACACAGGTAGAACCTGTGCATGCTGGTCAACTCGAGGTTGTAATCGTTGGTGCCGGTGCAACTGGTGTAGAACTATCAGCAGAGCTACACAATACTACGCGTGAGTTAGCTGCTTATGGGCTAGATAAGATTGACCCGGATCGTGATATCAAGATTTCATTAATTGAGGCAAGTGACCGTGTGTTGCCGGCATTGCCACCTAAGTTATCTAATTCTGTAGATTTAGAGCTTAGGAAACTCCGCGTGCATTTATATACCGGTGAACGTGTAACAGAGGTAACAGATAGGGGCGTTTTTACGCATAGCGGCCGCTTTATTCCTTCTGCACTGGTGGTGTGGGCTGCAGGCATCAAAGCACCTGATTTCTTACATGAAATTGACGGGCTGGAAACTAACCGTATCAATCAGTTAGTGGTGAACCGCACATTACAAACTACGCTGGATGAAAATGTATTTGCGTTCGGCGATTGTGCGGCTTGCCCATGGCCCGGTCATGCCGATGCTACAGTACCGCCCCGTGCACAAGCCGCCCACCAGCAGGCTTCGCTGCTATATAAAACCATGAAAAGACGCGTGGCAGGTAAGAAAGAGTTGCCGGATTATACCTACCGTGACTATGGTTCATTGGTGAACCTCGGACGTTATTCTACTGTGGGTAATCTGATGGGTGCTTTGTCTGGCGGTAGTATGTACATTGAAGGGATGTTTGCACGCTTGATGTATCAATCGCTTTACAAAATGCACATGATGACATTACACGGAGTCTGGACGGTGGCATTACAAACTTTGGCACGTTTGATTACACGCCGTACCGAAGCCCAGGTAAAGTTGCATTAATATAATTCACTAAATAAAAAAGCCTTGAATTCCGAGGCTTTTTTATACATTGCTTACTTGGTATTGATATCCTGGCAAGCGCTAATCTGCCGACGATATAAACGATTGATCAGGCTCATACTGATAATCACAAATAGGCCAAAAATGATCACGATGTGATTAATCTGCAGGTTGGACTTAACCATCAAGGTATAGCCGCCGCTTAATAACAAAATACCTAGGTTTTCATTGAAGTTCTGCACAGCGATTGAGTGCCCAGCGCCAATCAATAGATGCCCCCTATGCTGCAGTAAAGCATTAAGCGGCACTACAAAGAAGCCACTTAACACCCCAATAAAAAATAATAATACCGCAGCGACATGCCACTCGCTAACCCATACCATAGCAATGACTAGAATCCCCATGAAAATGCCTGCAGGCAATACTTTGACGGAATTCTCCAAAGTAATGTACCGGGCAGCAATTACGGAACCGACTGCAATACCTAAAGCGACAGCTGCGGTTAACTGCGTGGCATGGTCTAGCTCAAAATTCAGCGCTACCGCTGCCCAGGCTATGACTACTAATCTGAGAGTGGCTCCCGCACCCCAAAAAAGAGTCGTCACTGCAAGAGACACTTGGCCTAGAGGATCGCTCCAGAGTGCCAAAAATGATCGATAGAAGTCACCTAAAATATATAGAGGGTCCTTTTTGGGAATAGTGTGATCGATTGGCAGCTTCGGAATAAACATATTAAATCCGGCAGCAAATAGATACATGCCGGTGATGAGAATCATGGCACCTTGTGGGTTAACAGCGGCCATTTTGCCACCGATGATGGCACCTAAAATAATGGCAAGCACCGTAGAACCTTCCATCCAGCCATTGGCGCTAACCAATTTATTCGGTGGCAATAGCTCGGTTAATATACCGTATTTGGCTGGGGAATAAGCAGCCGCACCGATGCCAACAATTCCGTAGGCGAATAATGGCGGCATGCCTAATATCATTGCAAGGCTGCCTATGAACTTGATCGCGTTAGAAATGAACATCACTCGTCCTTTGGGCAAGGCATCTGCAAAGGAGCCGACAAAGGGTGCTAGCACGATGTAAGAGATCACGAAGAATTGCAATAATAAAGGCTCATGCCAATCCGGCGCGTGCATTTTTTGCAGCAAGGCAATCGCTGCAAAAAGCAAAGCATTATCCGCGAGAGCAGATAAAAACTGTGCGGCTAGTAAAGTGTAGAAGCCTTTATTCATGCAAAATTACAATGCTTCTGCAGCAAAATCAGCTAAGCGTGAACGCTCACCTCTTAACAGTGTGACATGGCCATTATGTTCCCAGCCTTTGAAACGGTCTACCACGTAAGTGAGGCCCGAGCTGCCTTCGGTCAGATAAGGGGTATCGATTTGTGCGATATTACCCAAACATACCACCTTGGTGCCGGGCCCAGCGCGGGTGATAAGCGTTTTCATCTGTTTCGGCGTCAGGTTTTGAGCTTCATCAATGATTAGGAATTTATGCAGGAATGTGCGACCCCGCATGAAGTTAAGAGATTTTACTTTGATACGTGTGCGAATCAAATCTTGCGTGGCGGCACGTCCCCATTCGCCGGCTTCATCATCACTCTTGTTAAGTACATCCAGGTTATCTTCCAGCGCACCCATCCATGGTGCCATTTTCTCTTCTTCCGTACCTGGCAAGAAGCCGATATCTTCACCCACCGGTACAGTAACGCGCGTCATGATGATTTCAGAATAGATTTTTTTGTCTAAAACTTGCGTAAGCGCAGAAGCTAAGGTCAGTAAAGTCTTTCCGGTCCCGGCTTGGCCTAGTAATGTAACGAAATCGATTTCAGGATCCATCAACAGGTTAAGTGCAAAATTCTGCTCACGGTTTCTGGCTGTTATACCCCAAACATTATGCTTAGGCTGTAAGTGATCTTTTACTACTTCCAGTACTGCGCTATTGCCTTCCATGCTGCGTACAATGGCGTGGAATGGCTTCTCAAACTCATAATAAACAAACTCATTGATTAGAAAAGTTTTGCACAAGGGACCATTCAAGCGGTAGAACATACGGCCGGATTCTTGCCATGATTCCATGGCTTTACTATGTTTTTCCCAGAAATCTGCCGGCAGTTCTTTCATACCGCTGTATAACAGCTCGGTATCCTCTAAGACTTTGTCATTAAAGTAATCTTCCGCTGGCATGCCCAGGGCACGGGCCTTGATACGGATATTAATATCTTTACTAACTAAAATAACATGACGTTCAGGGTGGCGTTTGGTTAAATCTAGCACTACGCCTAAGATTTGATTGTCTGCTTTACTACCTGCCAAGCCGGGTAATTCGACATTTACCTGTGCTGTTTGCAGAAATAAGCGACCGGTAAGATGTTTATTGCCATTGATGGCTAATGGACAGCCCAACTCTAGATTGATTAAATCTGTCCCGACGATTTCTTCCAAATTACGGCTAGCTTGACGGGCATTTCTTGCCACTTCAGTCAGGCCTTTTTTATTGTTATCTAGTTCTTCTAGCGTCACCATTGGTAGGTAAATATCGTGCTCTTCAAAACGGAATAAGCTAGACGGGTCATGCATTAACACATTGGTATCTAGTACAAAGAGCTTAGTGGCGCTGGACGATTTTTTAGCCATAAATTACTTTCTATCAAGTATTTAAATGAGATTAATATTGCTTATATTGTTGAAATGAAATTAAGGACTTCTGCGGCATGACCATCTACCTTCACGCCACGCCATTCCTTTACTAAGTTGCCATTTTTATCAATGATAAAGGTGCTACGTTCAATGCCACGCACCTGTTTCCCATACATATTCTTCATTTTTATCACGCCAAACTGCGTGCATGCTAACTCTTCTACATCTGAAATTAATTCGAAAGGAAAAGTGAATTTGACTTTGAAGCTTTCATGTGACTTGAGGTTATCACGAGAGATCCCGAAAATTTCGGAATTATGCTTCTGGAAGTCAGCGTAGGCATCGCGAAACTGCATGCCTTGGGTGGTACAGCCAGGCGTAGCATCTTTAGGGTAGAAATACAGGACTAGGGTCTTACCAAGATAGTCTGAGACTCGAAAAGTTTTACCGCTAGTTGCAGGCAACTGAAAATCCGGAACAGGTTGATTAAGCATTGAAGTAGTCATAACGAGTTACCTCCATTGTTGATAAAAAGCGAAATTAAGGCAAGAGAATATATGCGGAAAATGACAATATTTAGTACTTGGCAATACAGCACTCAAATATAGAGGCTGCAGGAGGCATACTCTTAAAGTTAGCTGACAGGTAGTTCCAAGGTAATGACTGTACCCCCGCCGGATCGTTCCGAAAAAGTTAAACTTGCGCCTAATGCATCACAGACTTTAAAAGCGAATGGAATACCCAAGCCCGTACCGAAGCGTTTGGTAGTGGGGGCCAAGCTGACTGAACTGGGGTCAGGAGTAAATGGCATGCCACAGCCACGATCTAATAATTTCAGTCTGTATTCTTCATTGGAAATTTCGAATAAAACGTCAACTTGAGTACCCGTATTTGACGCATCTATCGCATTCAATAACAGATTGTAGATCACTTGCTCTAATAAATGCTGATCAGTAAAAATGAGGTCATTCACAGGCCATGCTGGCAAGTTGATTTGTATCGATTTTTCTTTAAGTTTTTGTTGCAAGGGCGTCAATGCGCCTTCAACTATATCGCGTACTCTGGTATTGCTAGGGTGCGGTTTTAACGGATGCAGATAAGCTAACAAGGCGCTGGTCCAGCGCTCTAGTCTATCGACCGAACTGATGATGCCAACTAGAGATTCTCGGGTTTCATTATCCTGTTCAGGACTATCCATCACTTGCGCAGTTGCACGTATGCTAGCGAGTGGGTTACGAATGTTATGTGCCAGCATTGGTACCAATAGGCCCTGTGCGGCTTGTTTCTCAGTACGCACCAACGTTTCCTGACTCCTGGCTAATTTATCTGCCATGCTGTTAATTGCTTTTGACACCAAAGCCAGTTCTAGGACTCCTTCTTCCGGGGCACGGTGGGCAAGATTGCCGGCACTAATTTCCGCAGTCGCTTTAAGTACGCCATTGATGGGTTTTACGATAGCGCGTTTTAAAAATACCCGAGAAAATATTAAAAGAAAGATAGCCAGAGAAAGAGGAATCACCAATAAAATAGTGGTAATTCGCTTAGTGTTTTTGAGCTCTAAATCGAGTTCTGCTTGTTTTTGGCTAAGTAGTTTTTCAGTACGGCCTAAGATATTTTCATAGCGCTGGAAAAGTCCGGTCTCTAACCCGGCATTCAGCTTATGTTGGATGGCTTTTTTAGTGGCGTCATTATTAATGCCCTGGTGCTGGTCGAATAATGTCGATGTCTCAAATACAAATTGCTTATAACTAGCATGCAATTCTGTGATGGCGGATTTTTCGGCATGACCAATTGCCATGGCTTGTAATTGGCTGAAATGTTTTTCTACCGACAGAGTGAATTGGTTGTATTCCGCACGGGCGCCTTTATCTTCTAGGAAATAAGCATCAAACAGCTCTTTCATTTGCCTATAAAGGTCACCGCGCGTTTGCTGAACCTCTTGTACAAGGTAATTGATACGGCTGGATTCTTGGTTAGACTTCTCCCACAGATGTATACCAATTGCACCTGCAACAGCGGCAAGAATTATGAGGAGGATGAATGCCAGCTCATGGATCAGCAGCAAGTCTTTGAGCGATTTATTCTTTTGAGTTACAGCCATTTAGGATGTTGGCTAGATATTACTGCTGTTCCAGCTTAAATGGGATAGGCACGCGGATGGTAAAACCACTGCCACGTAAAGCTTCAGGCGGTTCGGGGAAAGGTACGGCCTTATCCACCATTTCCAATGCTTGCTGATCCAGGACCTCATATCCGCTGTTCTTTATGATTTTTTTGGATATAAGTTTACCGTTACCATCTAGTGAAAGCTCCACGACCACCTCGCCTTGCCAGCCCCGGCTCTGCGCGATTCTAGGGTATTTCTTGAATTTGCTGATAGCACTCCATAAGGTATTGCCGTATCCGTCATGCGCTAGGTTAATTTCTGTCGGTGTGACTGTAGGTTTTGCTGGCGGTGCTGGAGTAACAACTTGAGGTGATGCCTCAACCTTAGGTGCGACAGCAATTACTTCAGTTGGCGCTGTTTGTACAGGTGGAGGGCTGGACTGGATTGGAGTGGGTTCTTCTTTATGCACAATTGGTGGGGCAGGTTTGACTATCGGGTTAGGCTGTACTTTTGGCTCAATAGGTTCCGGCTTAATAGGTTCCGATTTAATAGGTGCCGTCTCAGGAATGACCACTGGGGGCGGTTCTTGCTTATTAACTAGCTCAACTTCAAATATTTCAGGTTTCTTGACCGTATCAAATTTAACATTTGGAATAATGACCACTAATAATATATGCAGCAAAATAGAGCATACGATTGCCCAAAGTAGTGTGGATTCACTATAGCCAGTTTTATTATAAATTTTTTTAACAGCGATATTCAAAGCCACGAAAAACCTAAAAGTAATACCAAGATTAATTAAACAGAAAATTATACAACAAGGAATATTTAAGCTATTGAATAAAAATTACTATTGGCTATTTTAATCATCCATCATCCATACACATATTGAAGTCATCACTAAATAATACCTTTTAGCACTTGTACGGGCACTATACTGCCGGCTTCGATATTACCTAAGGCTTCATGCAACACAATAAAGCAATTGGCTTGAGACATTGAACTTAATATCGCAGAACCCTGATTACCAGTGGGTTTCACTTTCCAGGTGCCGTCCGTGTCTGGAAATAAAATCCCACGCTGGAATTCCGTACGGCCGCAAATTTTTTTAATGTTTTCTGTGCAGACCACGTTAAATATGGGCAAAGGTGCCTGGTTACTTTGCCCCATAAGAGTCAATAGCGCCTCACGTACGAACTGGTAAAACGTTACCATCACTGCAACCGGGTTGCCAGGCAAGCCAAAGTAATGTGCATTGCCGACTTTACCGTAAGCCAAGGGTCTGCCAGGCTTCATCGCGATCTTCCAGAATACCACTTGACCGTGTTTCGCCAGCAATAGTTTCATGTAATCCGCTTCACCCACAGATACGCCGCCGCTGGTTATCACCACATCAGCTTGTTCTGCAGCGGATAATAATGTGCTTTCAAGAAAATCCGGATTGTCAGGTATTGCCCCTAGGTCAATCGTTTCCACCCCTAAATGGCTCAACATGCCAAAGATTGAATAACGGTTACTGTCGTACACTTGGCCGGTCAGCAAGGGTTTGCCTATACCTACTAATTCATCGCCAGTAGAAAAAAACGCTATCTTGAGTTTGCGGTATACACTCACGTTGCTTATACCCAACGAAGCAATTAAGCCTAAGTCTGCCGCTTGCATCATATGGCCAGCCGCTAAAACAACTTGTCCCTGTTTTAAATCCTCACCTGCGTAACGAACATTGCTGCCCGGTTTTACCGTTTCCGTAAAAGTGAGTAAATCGTCCATGACAGCAGTTTTTTCCTGCATGATAACGCTATCTGTGCTAACTGGCAGCATACCGCCAGTCATGATGCGTACGCATTCCCCATACGCGACATTGCCATTGAAAGCGCTGCCCGCGAAAGCTGTGCCGATTATCTTTAACGTAGTGGCGGCCTCTACCTGAACATCCGCAGCATTGAACGCATAGCCATCCATAGCGGAGTTATCGTAGTTCGGTACATCGGCTGGAGAAACGATATCCGCTGACAGGATACGACCTAAGCTCTCACATAAAGGCAAGGTTTCTACTTCGGCAACTGGGCTTAGGAATTGTTTAATGAACTGGCGTGCTTTATTCACCGGCATAGAATTCGGGTCGTAATCATTCATACAACTAGGGTCGGCAATAATTTGTGAGAGTGAGTTGGGCTTGGTCATATTAGGCGTTAGGGGTAAGGATTTCTGCCATTATAAAGTCAGCAATCGCAGGAATATTATTTAAATCTAATGTTCGAGTACATAACTCTAAAGGCGTATCGCAAGCGACTGCAATAATATTGCTATCTTCAATAGCTAGTATGGATTGGTGTACGTTAGCCCTGTAAACCTCAATTTTAGGGATAACTGCTTGCTTGAAACCTTCTACCAAAATCAAGTCTGCATATTCGGGATCAATTTGCTGAATTAACTCATCCAGATTCGCTTCATATATATAGTTAGGTGTGCGTGTCATTTCTGTCATGAGTGCCCAGCGCTTGCCAGATGCAACTAGCGTTTGCACTGCGCCCGCTTCACGGATGTTGTAACTGTCTTTACCGGGATGATCGATGTCAAAGAGATGATGTGCATGTTTGATGACTGAAACCCGGATATGGCGTTTAGTAAGCTCTGGTAGGAGCTGCGTAATCAAGGTAGTTTTTCCGGCATTAGAGCCGCTCGCTACTATGCCTAATATCGGTAAATTATTCATAGCCTAATTGGGTTGAGTGAAATTAGATTTGTTTTAATTAGATTGGCTTAATTTTAATGCTAACGCATTTAACTCTTCAAAAGTATTTAGGTTGATGAACGCATCAGCATTATCACTGAAGTCTACTTCGATATAATGTAAATTCTTTTGCCATGCGCTTACTTTGCGGGCACCTTGCTGCAAATAACTCGTTAAGCTGGGCAATGCGCTTGTTTTACATAAGGCAAATACCGGGTGCACATCGCCTTCACTGGCGGATACGGCAATATCAGCATTGTTATCAATTAAGCCTGCAAGAAGCCGCTCGGCTAAATCAATGGGCAAACATGGTGAATCGCATGGCACGGTGAGTAGGTATTCATGCTTGGCATGCTTTAAACCTAAGCTAAACCCAGCTAATGGCCCAATAAAATCAGGGGTATCATCCTCTAATACACGATAGCCGAAGCCTTGATATTGGATGATTTCGCGATTCGCGTTGATGAGGATTTCATCTACTTGAGGGGCTAAACGACTAATAACATACTGCACTAGGGGTTTATCTTGTAACAGTACCAGGCCTTTATCAACTCCGCCCATACGCGTGGCTAAGCCACCGGAAAGGATAATACTGGAAATAGGCATTTGGTAATTAACCGCCAGTATGTGACATAAACCTTATTACTGCGGGCTCTGCACGGCGTAAATCAAAGTCGTGACCTTTCGGCTTGATAGCCATGCTGTCTACAATCGCATCAATCAAAGGCTGGTCATCATCGGGATAGTTTCTTAATAAGGGCATCAAATCAACTTTATCTTCTTGACCTAAACATAAAAACAACTCGCCCTTGCAGGTAATGCGTACACGGTTGCAAGATTCGCAGAAGTTATGCGAATGCGGAGAAATGAAGCCGATTTTGGTGCTGGTGTTAGCAACCTGCCAATAACGCGCAGGACCGCCGGTAGTCTCTGCACTGGCAACAAGTGGGTACCTACTTTGCAAGATTTCGAGCGTATCGACATTGCTGACAAAGGTAGACTCGCGGGTATGATCAACTTCGCCCAGAGGCATTTCCTCAATGAAGGAAATATCCAGCTGCTGTTCAATGGCAAAATCAACTAGTGGTATAGCCTCATCGTCATTCATACCGCGCATCAACACGGTGTTGAGTTTTATATTTTCAAAGCCAGCCAGTTTCGCCGCTTGTATACCGCGCAATACTTTATCAAGCTCGCCGGTACGCGTGATTTTTTTGAAGCGATCCGCATTGAGACTATCAACACTAATATTAATGCGTTTTACCCCGGCATTGCGTAAGTCCTGCGCTTGTTTTTCCAGTTGGCTGCCATTGGTAGTAAGTACTAGCTCATTTAGCCCTTCCAATTTGCCTACTTCCTCAAACAGCCAAAGTGCATTTTTGCGGACTAAGGGCTCACCGCCGGTAATACGTACCTTGCTTACTCCTAATGTGACAAATACTTTTACTAAACGGGCGCACTCTTCCAGGCTTAATACCTCATCACGCGGTAAGAATTGCATGTCTTCGCCCATGCAGTACACACAGCGAAAATCGCAACGATCAGTAATAGATAAACGGATGTAATCCACTTCCCTGCCGAATTGGTCAATCAGGCTTACAGGAGTTTTCGCAGCTGAATCCTGCGCAAGGATTTGTGAGGTTTCTGGCACTTTCAACATCATGAATTGTCGTATTTAATAATGCATTTAATCAGTGTAATATACCACTTTGTATAGCACTTGAGTGTTAGTCTTTTTGGAGAGATTAAGTTGCATGACTTGCAAACAAAATTAGATGCGTTAATCGCTGAGTATCAACATAAGCCGGGTGCCTTGTTACCTTTATTGCACGCCATTCAAGATAACCTAGGTTATGTGCCTGAATGGTCGTATGCTTCAATCTCCAGAGGCTTGAATCTATCAATTGCCGAGGTACATGGAGTAGTGAGCTTTTACCATCATTTTCGCACTTTCAAACCAGGCCGACACATTTTGCAAATCTGTCGTGCGGAGTCCTGTCAGGCTATGGGCTCAGAGGCACTTGAAGCACATATTAAGAAATGTCTGAATATTGATTACCATCAGACTACCGCTGACCAAGGCATTACACTGGAGCCAGTTTACTGCCTAGGTAATTGTGCACTTTCACCTAATATCATGCTGGATGAAGAAGTTTACGGCCGAGTTAGCCCCACAGACTTAGATGCATTGGTGGCAGAGTTAGATACAGAAGTGGTGGCTTAACATGAGCTATAAAATATACATTCCTCGGGATTCCAGCGCCTTATCCATGGGCGCAGAAAAAGTTGCGGCAGCAATACAAGCAGAAGCGAACTTACGTAATTTCGATGTGGAAATTATTCGCAATGGTTCACGCGGTCTCTATTGGCTAGAAACTTTAGTAGAAGTAGCTACAGATAAAGGCCGTATGGCTTATGGCCCAGTAAAGATCAAAGATGTTACAGGCCTTTTCGACGCAGACTTTCTGAATGCAAAACCTCATCCGTTATTCCTTGGCTTGACCGATGAAATCGAATGGCTTAAAAAACAGCAGCGCTTAACTTTCGCTCGCGTCGGGATTACAGATCCTATTTCCTTAGATGATTACCTTGCCCATGACGGCTATAAAGGCCTGAGAAATGCATTGAATATGGTAGGGACCGACATCGTGAAAACGGTGACAGATTCCGGGCTGCGTGGCCGCGGTGGCGCGGCGTTCCCGACCGGTATTAAATGGAAAACCGTACTTGAAGCGGGAGCGAAAAGTCATATAGGGCTAGGTTGCGTGGCCGAAACTAAATATGTCGTCTGTAATGCCGATGAAGGCGACTCTGGAACTTACTCCGACCGCATGATCATGGAGGGCGATCCGTTCGTGCTCATCGAGGGCATGACGATTGCGGGTATTGCTGTAGGCGCAACTCAGGGCTACATTTACTTGCGTTCAGAATATCCTCATGCCTTGATCACATTAAATGCTGCGATCGAAGCTGCGAATAAAACCGGGTATTTGGGTGAAAATATTTTAGGCAGTAGCAAAACTTTCCACCTTGAAGTGCGACGCGCAGCTGGTGCTTATGTATGTGGTGAAGAAACCTCTATGTTGGAAAGTCTGGAAGGCAAGCGCGGCTTGGTACGCTTTAAACCCCCGCTTCCAGCGATTGAAGGTTTGTTCGGTAAACCAACGGTTGTGAATAACGTTATATCACTTGCGAGTGTGCCCATCATTTTAGACAAAGGTGCGCAGTATTATGCGGACTACGGCATGGGTCGTTCGCGCGGCACATTGCCCATCCAGCTTGCCGGTAATATCAAACATGGCGGTTTAGTTGAATTGGCGTTTGGCGTAACATTACGCGAGCTACTTTATGATTATGGCGGCGGTTCGTACTCAGGTAAACCGATACGTGCGGTGCAGGTAGGTGGGCCGTTAGGTGCATTCTTGCCGGAATCGCAATTCGATACACCGCTGGATTATGAAGAGTTCAGCAAAATTTGGGCGGTATTAGGTCATGGTGGCATAGTGGCGTTTGACGATACCGTGGATATGGCGAAAATGGCACGTTACGCATTTGAATTCTGTGCGATTGAATCATGCGGAAAATGTACGCCTTGCCGTATCGGCTCTACTCGCGGGGCGGAAGTCGTCGATAAGATTATTGCTGGTAAAGATACCGTGAAGAATATACAGTTGATTCGGGACCTGAGCGACACTATGCTAAATGGCTCGCTTTGCGCACTAGGGGGTATGACTCCATACCCAGTGTTAAGCGCGTTAAATCATTTTCCTGAAGATTTTAATAGTCAAACGATAGTGAAAGTCGCAGCTTAGCCTGCGAAGAGGACATATGGACGACATTAAATACAGTAACACGCATCACCCTCATGAACATAGTCGTACCAACTACGATGATCAGTTGGATTATGGTACGCCTGCGAGTGCATCAGACACACAAGTGACGCTAATGATTGATGATAGAGAAATCACTGTGCCAGAAGGTGCTTCTATCATGCGTGCCTCAATTATGGCTGGTATCAATGTGCCTAAATTGTGCGCAACTGATAGCTTGGAACCATTTGGTTCATGCCGCTTATGTGTGGTGGAGATTGAAGGTCGACGCGGGTATCCAGCTTCTTGTACCACCCCGGTAGCAGAAGGACTGAAAGTCCGTACACAGACCGATAAATTGGCTGATATCCGCCGCGGTACTATGGAGCTGTATATCTCAGACCATCCATTGGATTGCCTGACCTGCGCAACGAACGGTGATTGCGAATTGCAAGATATGGCGGGTGCGGTGGGTCTGCGCGAAGTAC
>JACDEP010000003.1 GCA_013816325.1 Methylotenera sp. | reverse complement strand
TCCTGATACCAATACTGGCCGTATTATGGCTTGGACGGTATTCCACGGCTTCCAATACTTTATTCCTTTAGGATTCATTTTTGCGGGCTTCTTTTTCTGGTGGAAACGCAGGAAAGCTTAATAGCAAAGCGGTTAGTACCGAATAAATTATAGAGAGTAATGCATGAAAAAGCGTTGGTTATTGAATTTGGTTTTATTGTGCGTAGTGGCAAGCTTGGTCGCGTTCTTATACTTGCGCCCTAAACATGCGGTTGAACAGGATGCGGTTTACGAACTGTCCAATTACAAACTTTCGGAGTTCAATGGCATCAGTATTGAATTCCCTACCAAAGCACCTGTTACTTTTGAAAAAGTTGATGGATTGTGGCGTTATACCGCACCTTACAAAACGCGGGCTGACCAAGCCTCTGTGCAACGCATCATGTCTATTATCGCGGCTAAGAGCAAAGAAAAAATCGTCAGTACCGATTTGGAAAAATTCGGCCTTAATCATCCTTTAATCAAGCTTAAATTACTCAGGGATAAAGAAAACGCTGAAGAGTTTTTGTTTGGAACACATAACCCGGTAACGGATGAGCAATATATTTCACATCACGGTACTATTTTCTTAATTCCTAATATTTACGCTGAAGCGGTCTCTACCCAGACGATGGAAATGGTAGATAAATCACCGCTGGCATCTCTAGAAAAAGTCGCAGGGTTTGATTTTAGTCACTTGGAGCAATGGGAATCAGACCGCTTACAGTTGGATATTGTGGATGGCAAGTGGAAAGCATCCATTGCCAAGGCAAAACCGCAGCAGGACGAACTCAACGAATGGCTGGATTTTTCATGGGTACATAATTTAGCCAAATCCGTAGAATTTTATGTGCCGGAACGTAAAACCAGTTATCCCTCATTTGAGGTGAAATTAACAAATGGTAAAAAAATTCATTTTGACAAAATTCAGGAGTCACCAGACTTGATTTTAGCTCGCCCAGATGAAGGGATTATGTATTCGTTCCCTGCTGATGCCGGATTCACAATGTTGAACCCGCCTCTGAACTTACCTAATTAAACCGCTGAACTTTAGATAAAACTTTCCACTAGACTTAGCGCATGCCTGAATTACCAGAGGTTGAAACCACACGACGCGGGCTTTTGCCACTGGTCGGAAAATCTGTAAAATCTGTCACTATCCGCCATGCCACTTTGCGCTGGCCCATACCGCCGCAACTTGTGACAACTTTGCCGCAGCAAATTTTGCGTGGTATTACTCGGCGTGCAAAATATATCCTATGCGAGTTCGATACCGGTACCTTATTATTGCATCTAGGCATGTCCGGGCGCCTTTGCCTGCTGGACGATAATTACCCACCCGTGAAACATGACCATTTTGATATTGAGTTTACTGATGGCTATGTACTGCGTTTGCATGATCCGAGGCGTTTTGGTGCAGTGCTTTGGCTAGATAACAAGATCAATGATCATGTGTTATTGAATAGCCTAGGACCTGAACCATTTGAAGAAACCTTTAATGCCAAATACCTGATTGAAACCTTTAGCAATAAAACATTGGCAATTAAGAATGCCATCATGGACGGCCATGTGGTGGTTGGAGTAGGGAATATCTATGCTTCAGAATCTTTATTCCGCGCGCGCATACATCCCGAAATACCTGCTAACAAAGTATCGCTTAAGTCTTGTGAACGATTGGTTACGGAAATAAAATCAACATTAAGCGATGCACTTAGCGCCGGCGGTAGCAGTTTGCGGAATTTCTTTGGTGCCGATGGCAACCCTGGATATTTCCAGCAGGAATATTTTGTTTATGGCCGTACCGATAAGCCCTGCAAGGTGTGCAGTGCGCCTATCAAATGCATACGCTTAGGTCAGCGTTCTACGTTTTATTGCGCCACATGTCAAAAACGTTAAAGCTACCAAAAGCAGAGTAGCTTCGCAGACAATCTAAGCTAGCCGCGTTTCATCATTCCTAGCATTTTAAAATTCATCGTCGGTAATAGGGAGCCAATCACCATCCCAGTTGCGCTGGCAATTAGTCCGGCAAATTGCGCAGGTAGTAACGGGTCATTTGCAAATACTAGTATTGTTACCCAAGTTAGCAAGCCCATAAAAATGGAAAGCAAGGCGCCTTGGTTGGTGGCGCGCTTCCAATACACACCGCAGGCCAATGGTATAAACGCCATCACCAATGTAATCTGGTAAGCGTTTTCCACCATCTTGAAAATGCTTAATTTGGAGTTAATGGCGTAAAGCGTGACCATGAAGGTGAATGTCAGAGTGACGACACGCATCCAGCGCAGCAACTCTTTGTCTGTAATTTTGCCAAGCATGGGTTTGAGAATGTTCTCAGTAAAGGTTACGGATGGTGCTAACAGCGTTGCAGAGGCGCAGCTTTTGATAGCTGACAGTAATGCGCCGAAGAACATGATCTGTGCAAACAATGGTGCGTGTTTTAATACCAGCGTTGGCAATATCAATTGTGGGTCAGTATCGATTAAATCGTTCACCATTTTCGGGTCTATCATCGTGGCTGAATAAGCTAAGAACATAGGGACAAAAGCGAACACAAAATACAAACTGCCGCCCAGTACTGTACCCCATACGGCAATCTTGATAGTTTTGGAAGACTGTACGCGCTGGAATACATCTTGTTGTGGAATGGAACCAAACATCATGGTCATCCACGCAGCGGCGAATGCGATGATTTCTTTAAAATCAGGCGTAGGCCAGAACTCGAACTTGCCGGCAGCGCGGGCATGGTCTACTACCGCACCAACGCCACCCACCATACCACTTACTTCACCACCGATATACAGCATGCCGATACAGATGATGATCATCTGCAGCAGGTCGGTAATTGCCACCGCCCACATGCCGCCGAACACAGTGTAGATCAAGATGGTACCAGAGCCTATCCACATACCGGCCAGCTTGGAAATCTCGCCGCCGGAAACTACATTGAACACTAGGCCTAGTGCTGTGATTTGTGCGCCTACCCAGCCTAAATAAGAGATGACAATAGCAATAGTAGTAAGCACTTCCACACCGCGACCATAGCGTTGCTTATAGAAATCGCCGATGGTTAGCAACTTCATGCGGTAGAGTGGCGCGGCAAAAAATAGTCCGACTAAAATCAAGCACATGGATGAGCCAAATGGATCTGATACCACACCGTGCAGGCCTTCTTGCAGGAAGGTGGCGGGAATTCCTAATACTGTTTCGGAACCAAACCAAGTGGCAAACACTGTAGCCGTCACCATGTAAAATGGCAGATGACGGCCTGCGATGGCAAAGTCCTTGGTGTTATGTACGCGACGTGCAGCCCACAAGCCTATCGCCACAGAAATTACCCAATAAATGATGACAAACCAAAGTAACACTGGAAAGCTCCCTTAAAACGACTATTTCTATGTGAAATTAATTTTTTATTGTAGTAACTATAACTAGCTCAAATAATGCCAAGACCAAGCAAAGTTAGGCCTGCGAGCTGTAAAACTAATAATAAAATAATAGCTAAAGTTAATCTTTTTTGCCAGCGTGCCTGTTTTTTCTGTACCAGAATTAAATTATTTACGAGCAGGCGCATTGGGATTTCTTGCTCGGCTTCTGTCTGCTGCGTTAAGAATTGACGAACCAAGCGCGGCATTTTCGGTAAGTTCTTGGTGATGTAAGGTAATTCGCTTTGTAAGGTTTTGACGATACTGCGCCAGCCAATCTGTTCACTCATCCAGCGATTCAAGAAAGGTTTAGCCGTTTGCCACAGGTCGATATTAGGATCTAGGTCACGACCCAATCCTTCGATATTCAGCAAGGTCTTTTGCAGCATGACAAGCTGTGGCTGGATGATGACGCCAAAACGGCGTGACATTTGGAACAGGCTTAACAGCGTACGGCCGAAGGATATGTCTTTTAGCGGCTTGTCAAAAATAGGTTCGCAAATCGCGCGAATGGCTGTTTCTAGCGCTTCGACATTGGTGTGTGGCGGTACCCAGCCGGATTCTATATGGGCAACAGCTACGTCATGGTAATCACGATTGAAGAACGCTAGGAAGTTGCGTGCAAGATAATATTTATCGCTATCAGTCAGCGTGCCCATGATGCCGAAATCGAGCGCAATGTAACGGCCATCATCTGCTACTTGTATGTTGCCGGGATGCATATCGGCATGGAAAAAACCATCGCGGAATACCTGGGTAAAAAATATCTCAACGCCGTCATGCGCAAGTTTAGTGATATCTATACCTTTGGCGATTAATTCATCCGTCTTGCTGATAGGCGTGCCATACATGCGTTGCATCACCATCACCTGCTCACGGCACCAGTCCCAGTAAACATCGGGAACCAGCAATTTTTTATCCGGGAAATTGCGCGCCAGCTGCGTGCAATTTGCCGCTTCCAATGTTAGGTTCAATTCGCTATGGGTATGATCAGCAAATTCAACTACGACTTCGCGCGGCTTGAGGCGGCGCCCTTCGGCAGATAGGGTTTCCAATAGCCATGCTGCTGTATCCAATAACAGCAGATCTTTATGGATGACATCTGCAATGCCAGGACGAAGCACTTTAACGGCTACAGGTGTGCCATCAAGCAGATGCGCAAAATGTACTTGTGCAACTGAAGCACTAGCAACAGCCGATTCTTCAAATTCTGAAAAAACCTGTTTAAGTGGTAAGCCATAAGCTGTTTCAATGGTTGTTTCGACGTCTTTGAATGGAAAAGGTGGAACCTGATCTTGCAACTTAGCCAGTTCTTCTGCTATGTCCTGCGGAATCAAGTCACGGCGCGTGGAGAGCATTTGCCCGAACTTTATAAAAATTGGCCCTAAAGTTTCTAGCGCCAACCGAAGCCTTATAGCGCGCGGCTGGTTTTTATTGCGCCAGAATAGAAGACCATTCACCAAGCCTTGAAAAGGCTTTAATTTGGTATGCTGTAAAGCAAATTCGTCCAAGCCAAATCTAAGCGCGATATAAATAATGTAAATAAGACGGAATAAACGCATAGTTATTGTTGATCTATATCAGTCGTTTTAGAAGAAATATCCGAAGCACCTTTATCTAATGGCGTTGTTTCATCCTCATCTTTATATTGCTGAGTGAGTTTAGCTAATCGTTTTTCCAGCCGATCTACATCTGCACGTAAAGTATCTACCGCAGTATTGAACTCTTCCACATGGCGTTTTTTTGCAATCAGCGGATTTTCTTCTTGCCAGTATTCGCTCAATATTTCAGCCAGGTTGACGCCAGTGTCCTTGATGGACTTACCCGCTTGTTTAGTGAATTGGCCTATCCTGTAAGCCGGGACATCCCCCACCAACTTGCTCAAATCTTCTTCGTAGTCCCATTGCAAATTGGTCAACACTTTAGCCATCTCAGCCACAAGATGAGAATCGCCTTCAATATCGATCTGCATCCGTGCAGTTTCGTCTTTAGCTAATAAACGAAGCAATAGGCCAGGTGGAATTGTTACACGTGCATCAGCAATATTGGTTTCACCTGCAATCGCCAGGCTACCATTTTCCAGGATGACCAAAGTAGTTTTCACCAGCCCGATATTAAATTGCACGGATTTGCCGGCGAATGGCTGCAATATCTCATTCGCCCAGCTATTCTGGGTAATCAGATGTTGTAAAACACGGGTAGAGAGGGCCTTTAACATTAGATTTTATAACCCTTATGTAAAGCTACTACACCTGCTGCTAAGTTGTAATAATCCACTTTACTTAAGCCCGCATCCAGCATCATTTTCTTCAATGTTTCTTGGTCAGGATGCATGCGGATAGATTCAGCTAAGTACTGATAGCTTTCAGCATCTTTAGCCAGTAATTTACCCATAAATGGTAAGAGTTTGAAAGAATAAGCATCGTATAGTTTGGATAAGGGCTGCCAAACTTTAGAAAATTCTAAAACGAGCAGGCGGCCGCCCACTTTCAATACGCGTTGCATTTCTGCCAATGCCAGGTCTTTATGCGTCATGTTGCGTAAGCCGAACGCAACGATTACACAATCGAAATGTTGGTCAGGGAATGGTAATTTTTCGGCATCGCATTGCATGGCCGGCACATTCAAACCGGCATTCAGCATACGGTCACGACCTACCGTTAACATCGAAGCATTGATGTCGGTTAGAATGACCTGGCCTTCAGAGCCCACTCGCTTAGCAAAAAGTTTCGATAAATCACCGCTGCCACCAGCGATATCGAGCACTTTGTCACCTTGTCTAACGCCACTTAACTCTACGGCAAAGCGCTTCCAGCCGCGATGCAAACCAGCAGACATCACGTCGTTCATTAAGTCGTATTTGCTGGCGACTGAATGGAAAACCTCACCGACTTTCTTGGCTTTTTCAGTCTCTGCTACAGTTTTGTAGCCAAAATGTGTATTTTTATCCGTGTTGACCTTATTTGTATTCAGTTTATCGGTACTCATATTGTCGATACTCATAGTTGTTCCCGTTTTTTGAGGTTAAATCATTTTTAGCTTTATTCCTTTACGCTTGATTCCGGCCATACTTAATTTAGCTAAATATTCCAGCCATAGGGCTTCATAATTTTTAGCTAAATCATATAGATAGTCCCAAGAATATAAGCCAGTATCGTGACCATCCGAAAATACCAGTTTAACTGCATAATTACCCACTGGCTCAATGGCCACAATGTTCACCTCTTCCTTGCCGACTTGCAGGGTTTCCTGCCCGTGACCGTGGCCACGCACTTCAGCAGAAGGGGAATAAACACGCAAAAATTCACAAGACATCATGCATTCGGTTGCATTATCAAATTTTACCTCTAATAAACGCGAGGTCTGATGCAGGCGAATATCAATCGGGCAAGGTGTAGTTTGGATCAGGCCGCTCATAATCATTCAGTATCATTAAAATGAGATGATAACAGAAGGCGGCTATTTGCTTGCTCACTACGCTGGCAACCGCTTGTCATTGCTAATTTGCCGCTTATCTGAATTTTATTTGAAATAAGCCGAATAGTTAACTGATTTATTTGATTGTTTACTTTAAAATGATAGAGTATTAATACGTTAAAGTGGTTTAAGGACCATCATGGCCGAAAATAAAGCTGAAAGTAAACTATCCCATCAATTTGCCGCCTATTCCGAGTGGCGCAAGGCGCTCGTCGATACTATCTGTGATTACCGCAGCTGGCTAAACGAGCAAGAGCTAAATGATGCGCAAGTGGATCAGCGTATCCAACATCTGCTAGACAGACTGCGTGAAGATAAATTGAATGTAGCTTTCGTGGCTGAGTTTTCCCGCGGTAAGTCTGAGCTAATTAATGCGATTTTCTTCGCTAATTACGGCCAACGATTGTTGCCATCTAGCGCGGGGCGTACCACAATGTGCCCAACCGAATTGCTGTATGACAATACAAAACCTAGTTCAATCATGCTTTTACCGATTGAAACCCGTCTTTCTGATGCGACTACTACTGAATACAAACGCTATCCAGATGAGTGGAAATTGGTCCCATTTGATATGGATTCAAATGACAGTATGGTCAATGCCTTTAAAGAGGTAAGCCTTACCAAGGCCGTGTCAGTCGAAGATGCAGAAAAATATGGCTTATATGACCCTAATAGCTCAGATGACGCATTAAGTGTTAATAAAGACGGCACGATAGATGTGCCAAGCTGGCGTTATGCAGTGATTAACTTCCCACATCCCTTGTTGGAACAGGGTCTAGTGATTTTAGATACACCGGGCTTAAATGCGATTGGTACTGAGCCAGAATTAACCCTGAATATGCTGCCAAACGCTCATGCGGTATTATTTATTTTGGCAGCAGATACTGGCGTAACCAAATCTGAAATTGATGTGTGGCGCCAATACATCAGCGGCACACGTTGGAAACAAAAAGGGCGCTTGGCTGTATTGAATAAAATCGACGGCCTTTGGGACGAGCTTAAAGAAGAAAAAGAGATACAAAAAGAAATTACCAAACAAGTTAAAACCAGTGCTGAACTATTAAGCCTGGATATCAACCAGATATTCCCGATTTCAGCCCAAAAAGGTTTGTTAGCTAAAGTTAACAATGATCAAGCGTTGTTGGTAAAGAGCCGCATTCTTGAACTGGAAAAAGCTTTATCCGATGAACTGATTCCGTCTAAAAAAGAAATTGTTCGAGATAACACGCAGAACGAAATTGAAGATTTAATCGCTAATTCGCATCTTATTTTGGATGCGCGTTTTTCAGGTATCAACGATCAGCTCATTGAACTGCGCGGCTTGCGTGGCAAGAATGAAGACGTTGTTGAACACATGATGAATAAAGTGAAAGTTGATAAAGAGAATTTTGAGAAAGGCTTGCAACGTTTCCAAGCCTTGCGCAGTATTTTCTCACAACACACTAATCGATTATTCACTTTACTGGGTATGGAAGCCTTGAAGCTACATGTGCACACCACGCGTGAAACTATGATTCAAGCGAGCTTTACAAAAACAATCCGCGATGCGATGGATAAATTTTTCAGTGAGCTTAAAACTCGCTTGATATCCTCTGATACTCAAATTGATGAAATCAAGAAAATGATGGACGTGATGTACGAAAAGTTTGCCAAAGAGCATGGCTTACGTAAGTCTGAACCACCGGCTTTTTCAACGTTACGTTACCAAAAAGAGTTGGCTAAGCTAGAGCGCGCTTATAAAGAGCAATTCAACACGGCGTTCAATATGATAGCCAACGAAAAAATGACTTTAACTACTAAGTTTTTCGAGACTTTGGCAAGCCGCGTGATTCATGTGTTCGAAGTGGCAAACCGAGATATCGAGAACTGGTTGAAAGCGGTGATTGCACCTATGGAATCACAAGTACGTGAGCATCAATTGCAGTTACGCCGTCGCTTGGAAAGTATTAAACGTATTTATAAAGCGACTGACACGCTGGAAGATCGTATTCTAGAACTGGAAACGATAGAGAAAAGTATACAAGCCCAGATTGATGATTTGAAAGTCTTGCGTATGCATATGAAGAATGCACTGGCCTTTGAAGCGAATGATGAGGCAAAAGCGGCTTAACGCACATTATTAAGATAATAAAAAAGGCTGCATTGCAGCCTTTTTTATTTGTTGCACGAACTGGATTATTAACGTTTAGCCAGCATCAATGTTTTCATTTTTTGCATGGCTTTTTGCTCAATCTGGCGAATGCGCTCTGCGGATACACCAAATTCCTCCGCAAGTTCATGCAGCGTTTTTCCACCTTTATCCTGTAACCAACGCGCTTCCACCACACGGCGGCTTCTTTCATCCAGGTTCTCTAATGCATGAGCAAGCCCCGTAGTTTCAGCCACTTCTGTTTGTTTAGCATCAAGCGCTTCTGAAGGCTCCAGGCTTTCGTCTTGTAAGTAAGCGATAGGACTGTAGTGATCATCGCTATCGTCATCGATATTAGCTTCCAAAGAAATCTCATGGCCATCCAAGCGTGATTCCATTTCCAGCACTTCTTCGGGCTTAACGTTAAGTTTGCGGGCAATATGCGCTACTTCATTAGGCTGTAGGCTACCAAGCCCGGTCCTCATGCTTCGCAAGTTAAAGAACAGCTTGCGTTGCGCTTTGGTAGTGGCAATTTTAACCAAGCGCCAGTTACGAATGATGTATTCGTGCATCTCGGCTTTGATCCAGTGCATGGCAAATGATACCAAGCGCACGCCACGCTCAGGGTCAAAACGTTTTACCGCCTTCATGAGGCCGATATTTCCTTCTTGGATCAAATCGGATTGCGGTAAACCATATCCGTTATAACCACGGGCAATGCTTGCCACCAAACGCAGATGTGACACAATCAACTGACGGGCAGCCTCAAGGTCATTATCCTGTTTGAACTTTACAGCAAGGGTATATTCTTCCTCAGCCGTTAGGATAGGGTAAGCTTTAATAAGCCGTGAATAATGCTCTAGGCTATCTGTTGCAGCTAATACTGGTAATGTTAATGCGTTAGTCATTGAAACGTTAATCCTCCAATAGAATTACATTTTAGCACTCTGGGTAAGAGAGTGCTAGTGGGTAAAAGTTTCAAATAAATGGGAATAATAATTGTATGAATTAATATAAGTTAGTTACTAATAATAATTTGACTATGCGTTTAATTATAAGTTTGAAACTGCGAATAAGTAACCACGCGAGTCATACCTTTGATTCTTCAATCAATAAGGGAGCCAAGCTCACTCGTAAGAAGCTAGATAAGGCAAGCCTTTATTCAAACCTTAGATGACCTGCATACCTTCTTTGCACAGGTATTCACATCTGTTTGAAAGCAAATTACACTACCTTTGCATTGATATGTGGTTACAACCTGTCAATTATTCGGAGTTGCTCGCAATGGTGAAAGTAAGTTACTCATCTAGTTTTCATGATTTACTTAGTTTTACACAGATTGAAGAAATTTATCCGCATACTCAAAGTCAGTTTAATGGGAAAATCTGCTAAGCAGCATAGTGCTTGTAAATGCTAAGCGCTGAACTTAAAAAGGGCATCATGATGGCACAACAAAAAATTGATAATGTAATGGTAGAAGGCGAGAAGAGACAAAGTAAAGTCGGTAAAAGTAAGTTAAAACTCATTTTATTAATAGTGGTTTTAGGGCTAATCGCTTTTTTTGCATTCCGTCATTACAGCAACAATACCAAAGCTGCAGAGCAAGCGAAGAAAGGTACTAAACAGACCGCAACTGTGACTGCGCTAACCGCTAAAGTGGCTGATATCGATATGTATTTGAATGCGATCGGTACGGTGGTTCCCCGCAGCAATGTTATTGTAAGAACGCGTATTGATGGACAGTTAATGCGCATTTTGTTCAATGAAGGCCAGTATATAAAAAAAGGTGAATTGCTTGCGGAGATTGACTCGCGACCATACCAAGTACAACTGGCACAAGCACAAGGGCAGTTGGCAAAAGATCAGGCCTTACTCAAAAATGCGCAGCTGGATTTGGAGCGATATAAAACCTTATTAGCACAAGACTCAGCACCAGAGCAGCAAGTGGCAACACAGCATTCTTTGGTGAATCAATATTTAGGAACAATTCAAACTGACCAGAGCCAGATTGATAACGCTAAATTACAACTGACTTACACGCGCATTACGGCACCGATTAGCGGGCGCATTGGTTTGCGCCAAATAGATGCCGGCAATATCGTGCATCAATCTGATGCGAATGGGATTCTTAGCATCGCCGAGGTGAAGCCCATCTCAGTCGTATTTTCTGTCCCCCAAGATAACTTGTCATCGGTGTTAACTCCGATGCGTAAGGGTCAAAAATTAGCCGTTGCCGTTTATGGACGTGATCAGCAGAAGAAGTTGGCAGAAGGTTTTCTATTAAGTGCGGATAACCAAATTGATACAACAACGGGCACCGTAAAACTGAAAGCACAGTTTGCCAACGAGGATGAAAGCCTGTTCCCTAATCAATTTGTGAATGTTAGGGTTTTACTGGGCACTAATAAAAATTCTTTAGTAGTGCCCAGTGCGGCTATTCAACGAGGGTCGCAAGGCACCTTCGTTTATTTGGTGAAAGCAGATCAAACAATTAGCGTCAAACCTGTAAAAGTGATCGTTACCGAAAATGAATTTTCATCGATAGAAGGTGATATTAAAGCCGGGGATTTACTAGTGATCGATGGTGCAGATAAATTACGCGCTGGCGCTAAAGTGCAATTATCTAATAAAAATGGCGGAAAAACAGTTTCCAATAATACTGAAGTGCCTGATGTAGAAGGACCAAAGTCATCGGGCACCCGACATCGCCAGAAACGGCACGCTGCAGAATGATAACGTCAAACCAACATTTAATCGGAATGATGTAGGCGCGTAACGATGAATCCATCACGTCTATTTATCATGCGCCCGATAGCGACGTCGCTATTGATGATTGCTATATTACTGGTTGGGATATTAGCGTACCGTTTATTGCCTTTATCAGCTTTGCCGGAAGTCGATTACCCAACGATACAAGTCACTACCTTATACCCTGGCGCTAGCCCTGAGGTCACAACTTCTTCAATTACGGCACCACTGGAACGTCAGTTCGGGCAAGTGCCGGGATTGAAACAGATGTCATCTAGCAGCTCTGGAGGCGCATCAGTCATTACCCTTCAGTTCAGTCTGGAATTGACTTTGGACATCGCGGAACAAGAGGTACAAGCCGCCATTAACCGAGCCGGCAGCTTTTTACCTAGCGATTTGCCTATGCCGCCAATCTATAGCAAGGTTAACCCAGCCGATGCCGCTATCATGACGCTGGCAATTAGCTCTAGTACCTTGCCTTTACCAAAGGTTGAGGATCTGGTTGATACGGGAATAGCGCAGAAAATATCACAACTTACAGGTGTAGGATTGGTCAGTTTGAGTGGCGGCCAGCGGCCAGCGGTAAGAATTCAAGTCAACCCCAAGGCGCTTGCCGCCAATGGTTTAAGTATTGATGATGTTCGTAATTCTATTGGTGCTGCCAATGTCAATCAGGCAAAAGGCAGTTTTGATGGGCCTTTGCAAGCCTCTACCATCGATGCTAATGACCAGCTTAAAACTGCAGCCGAGTATCATGAGCTCATCTTGGCATATCGCAAGGGCGCTGCGATTCGCTTGGGTGATGTGGCTGATTTAATCGATGGTGCTGAAAACAATCGCCTAGCAGCATGGGGCAATGATAAAACGGCCATTTTGATTAATATTCAGCGGCAGCCGGGCGCCAATGTGATTGAAGTGGTTGATCGCATCAAGCAATTGCTGCCTGATTTAGAAGCAAATTTATCGCAGTCAGTAGAAGTGAAAATACTGAGTGATCGTACTACTACCATTCGCGCTTCTGTACATGATGTGCAATTTGAATTGATGTTGGCAGTAGTGCTAGTAGTGATGGTAATTTTTGTGTTTTTACGTAATATCCCAGCCACAATTATACCGGCCGTTGCTGTGCCATTATCATTGGTCGGTACCTTTGCAGTGATGTATGTTGCCGGCTTTAGCATCAATAATTTAACCTTGATGGCATTAACCATTGCCACTGGTTTTGTGGTGGATGATGCGATTGTGATGATAGAAAACATCTCACGCTATATTGAAGAAGGCGATGCTCCACTAGAGGCGGCACTCAAAGGCTCAAAACAAATTGGCTTCACTATCATCTCGCTCACTGTTTCACTCATTGCAGTATTGATTCCTTTGTTGTTTATGGGCGATGTCGTCGGGCGATTGTTTCGCGAATTTGCCATTACCTTGGCCATAGCGATTCTTATCTCCGCAGTGGTTTCGTTGACGCTGACTCCCATGATGTGTGCAAAATTGTTGCATTACACGCCAGAAGCTAACCGAAGCCGTTTCGACCGCAAAGTAGGCGGGCTGCTTGACCGTTTGATTGCGGCTTATGATAAGTCCTTAATTTGGGTGTTAGATCGTCAGCCATTGATATTAGGGGTTGCGCTAGCAACCTTGGTATTAACGATTTTGCTATATATTTTTGTGCCTAAAGGTTTTTTCCCGGTACAAGATACTGGCATTATTCAAGGTATATCTGAAGCCCCTCAGTCGGTCTCATTTGTTGCTATGTCTGAGCGTCAGCAGGCCCTAGCGGAAGTGTTGCTAGAAGACCCGGATGTAGAGAGTGTGTCATCTTTTATTGGTATTGATGGCGTCAACGTGACCTTGAATAGTGGTCGTTTTTTGATCAGTCTCAAAAAGCATTCAGGCCGGTCAGAAACAGCCTCGCAAATCATTCAGCGATTACAACCGAAACTTGCAGCTGTCTCAGGCATCCATCTATATATGCAGCCAGTGCAAGATTTGACGATAGAAAGCCGTTTGAGTCGTACTCAGTATCAGTTTACGCTTAAGGATATTGACCCTAAACAGCTCAGTATATGGGTGCCAAAACTGGTGGAGAAACTTAATCAGCAATCGCAATTGGCGGATGTAGCGAGTGATTTGCAGGATCAAGGTCTACAAGCCTATGTGAATATCGATAAACAAACTGCAGGTCGCTTAGGCGTAACTACGGCTGCGATTGATAATGCCTTATATAGTGCATTTGGTCAGCGTTTGATTTCTACCATCTTTACGCAGTCCAATTTATATCGTGTAGTGTTAGAAGCCAAGCCTGAGTTTCAAGTTGGGCCAGAAGCATTAAATGACATTTATGTGACCGGTACCGACAGTTCCACGGGCGCTAGCACGCAAGTCCCACTGAATGCGATTGCCACCGTTGAAGAACGTACTACACCGCTAGTAATTAGCCATCTAGGACAGTTTCCAGCGACTACTATCTCATTCAATCTGCGTTCCGGAGTGTCGCTAGGTGAGGCGGTTGATGTCATTGAAGCCGCAGAACATCAGATAGGGATGCCAGCGAGTATTCAAACTGAATTCCAAGGCGCGGCTTCGGCTTTCCGCTCTTCACTTAGTAATCAAATATTCCTGATTTTGGCTGCGATTGTCACGATGTACATTGTACTCGGTGTGCTCTACGAGAGCTTTATCCATCCAGTCACGATCTTATCTACTTTACCGTCAGCCGGTATCGGTGCGCTATTGGCATTAATACTTTCTGGTAATGATATGGGCATTATCGGCATCATCGGTATTATTTTGCTGATCGGTATCGTCAAAAAGAATGCCATCATGATGATTGACTTTGCACTTGATGCCGAGCGCAATGAAGGTAAGTCCCCACGGGAGGCTATTCACCAAGCTTGTTTATTAAGGTTGCGCCCTATTTTAATGACGACCATGGCAGCGCTACTAGGTGCATTACCATTAATGATAGGGAGTGGCGTCGGTTCTGAATTGCGTCACCCACTTGGTATCACCATGGTAGGCGGTCTGCTGGTAAGCCAAGTGCTGACTTTGTTTACTACACCTGTGATTTACCTAGCTTTCGATAATGCGGCAAGACGTGTTAAAGCATGGCACGCACGTCGCTCAGAATTGCAAGCAGAACCATGAATTTTTCTGCAATCTTTATCCACCGCCCAATTGCGACAACTTTGCTCAGTCTAGGTATCGTATTGGCAGGGCTGGTCGGGCTGAACTTACTGCCAGTGGCTTCTCTACCACAAGTGGAGTTTCCGGTGATTTCTGTCAGTGCAAATTTACCCGGAGCAAACCCAGAAACGATGGCCTCTAGCATTGCTGCGCCTTTAGAAAAGGCATTCGGGCATATCGCCGGCATTAATGAAATGAGCTCATCCAGCTCGATGGGTAGTACCCGTATTATCATGCAATTTGATTTAAATCGTGACATCAACGGCGCAGCACGAGATGTGCAAGGTGCCATCAATGCATCACGCACTTTATTACCTACTGGCATGCCACGCAACCCAACCTATAACAAAGTCACCCCAGGGGGTGCGAGTGTATTGATGTTAGGCCTGACGTCAGACACGATGACACAAGGCCAGATCTATGATGCTGCCTCTACTATTTTGGCTCAGAAGTTAGCACAAGTAGCCGGTGTCGGTGAGGTCAGCGTAGGCGGCAGCTCGCTGCCAGCAGTCCGCGTGGATGTTGATCCGAATGCATTAAGTAAATTTAATATCAGTTTAGAAGAAGCGCGTACTGCGCTAGCAACGACTAATTCCAATCGACCACGCGGTTCAGTAGAAACACATGATAAATATTGGCAAATTTATACGAGCGATGAATCAAGGGTAGCGGCTGACTTCAAGCCATTAATCATCGCCTATCGCAATGGTGCAGCCATTCGGCTTCAAGATATTGCGAACGTCACAGATGCCGTAGAGGATGTACGTAACGCGGGTTCGGCGAATGGTAAACCGGCGATTATCGTTAGGGTTGATCCTCAGGCAAGTGCTAATGTTGTAGAAATTGTCGATAGTATTAAAGCTCTATTACCCGAGCTACGTAATTCCATGCCTGGCGCAATCAATATGCAAATATTGATAGACCGTACTATCAATATACGGGCTTCACTACGAGAAATCGCTTTCACTCTTTTAGTGTCTTTGAGCTTAGTCGTCATTGTTGTAATGCTATTTCTCCGCAATATCAGGGCGACTGTTATTCCGGCGGTAGCGGTTGTAGTTTCACTGATTGGGACATTTGCCGTTATTTATTTATGTGGATTCAGTTTGAATAACTTGTCTTTAATGGCGCTCACAATCGGCACTGGGCTTTTAGTAGATGATGCTATTGTTGTGCAAGAAAACATTGTCAGACATATGGAAGCTGGTATGAATCGAATGCAAGCTGCCTTGCAAGGCGCTCGCGAAGTAGGCCCAACGGTATTATCTATGAGCTTGTCGCTCATTGCAGTATTTATTCCTATCCTGCTTATGGGCGGTATAGTCGGTCGATTATTCCGGGAGTTTGCGGTAACTTTATCGGTTGCAGTCTTGGTGTCTTTAGTAGTTTCGCTCACACTGACCCCTATGATGTGCGCAACGTTGCTTAATCAACACGCAAGCACCCAGCCAGACCGTTTAAGCATCGCATGTGAAAGCACCTTTGCTTGGCTGCATGAGACTTATGCCAGTAGCTTGTCAGTGGTCTTACGTTATAAGTTAATCACATTATTAATACTGATGGCGACTATCGTATTTAACATTTATCTTTATGTGATTGTGCCTAAAGGTTTTTTTCCACAGCAGGATTCTGGTCGTTTAAGTGGGTCTATTCAAGGCGACCAGAGTATTTCATTCCAAGCCATGCAGCAAAAATTGAATCACTTTATTGCTATCGTCGGGCAAGATCCCGCCGTTAAGGATGTGGCGGGTTTTGTCGGTGGTGGACAACGCAATGGCGGACAAATGTTTGCGACCTTAAAGCCAATCTCAGAACGTAAAGTCAGCGCAGATCAGGTCATTGCACGCTTGCGCGGCAAACTTTCGAAAGAACCAGGGGCCAAGTTGACACTACAGGCAGTACAGGATATTCGTATAGGCGGCAGGCAGGGGAGTGCGCAATATCAATACACACTCCAAGGTAGTGATTTGCAAGAACTGCGTTTATGGGGTCCCAAAATCAACAAAGCGCTGAGTGAGATGAAGGAAATTGCAGATGTAAGCAGCGACGAAGCGGATCGCGGGCTACAGACAACATTAGTGATTGATCGAGAAACGGTTAGTCGGCTTGGTTTGAATATGCAACTCATTGATTCCACCTTGAATAGTGCATTCGGTCAAAGGCAGGTATCGACTATATACAATCCACTCAATCAATATCATGTGGTCATGGGTTTGGCACCCGAGTATTTACAAGGTCCCGATTCTTTGAAAGATTTATACATCACTGCACCAAATGGCACACAGGTACCGTTTTCAACATTCAGTCATTACGAAATGACCAATACTGCGCTGGGCGTCAATCATCAAGGCTTATATGCTTCTACTACCATTACCTTTAACTTACAGGCGGGCGTATCCCTTGGGCAGGCAACACAGGCAATTGATGCCACATTTGATCGTATCGGCGTACCAGCTTCAATTCATGGCGGTTTTCAGGGCACAGCTAAAGTTTTTCAGGAGTCTTTAAAGAGTCAACCATGGCTCATCTTATTAGCAGTCTTAACGATGTATATCGTACTTGGTGTGCTATATGAAAGCCTTATTCATCCCATCACCATTCTCTCTACTTTACCTTCGGCAGGGGTAGGTGCTTTGTTAGCATTGATGGTATTTGGTCAAGACCTTAATCTTATCGGCATGATAGGCGTGATATTACTCATCGGTATCGTGCAAAAGAACGCAATCATGATGATTGATTTCGCCTTGGATGCTGAACGGCAACAGGGCTTGAACTCTCGTGACTCTATTTATCAAGCTTGCTTATTACGCTTCCGGCCTATTTTGATGACGACCATGGCCGCAATGCTGAGTGCTTTGCCATTGATGCTTGGTCGTGGCGATGGCGCAGAGTTACGCCATCCCTTAGGCATCTCAATTGTTGGAGGTCTTATTTTTAGTCAGATTCTGACGCTATTTACTACACCTGTTGTATATCTTTATCTTGATCAAGCGCGTATTTGGTACCAGAGTTTTCGGGAAAGTAAGACTGTTATTCAAGAAACGTTATTCGTTAAGAATTAATAAACACTATTTGCTTACGTCGATATTAAAATTGGATTGAATATGATGTACATCAATAAGAAAAATTTAGCACTCGGTCTTTTGGTCCTGACAATCTCGGGCTGTATGGTGGGTCCGGATTACGTGAAACCAGAGACTGCCCAACCTGCCACCTTTAAGGAAGCTGCGGGTTGGAAAGTGGCAGAACCTAAAGATGATGTGATTCGTGAAAAATGGTGGCAGCTATTCAATGACGCAGAGCTAAATACGTTGGAAGAGCAAGTCGAAATATCCAATCAAAATATTGTCGCTTTCAGAGCCCGCTTCCGTCAGGCACAAGCTTTGGTTGCGTCATCACGTGCTAGTTACCTTCCATTTATTTCTGCCAATGCCTCTAAAACACGTAATCAGCCCTCCGGCACCAGCACCAATACTATCAATGGCCCTTCGATTAGAGACACTAATTCGCTCACGCTCAATTTAGACTGGGAAGCTGATATATGGGGTAGGATAGGTCGTACCGTCGAAGCCAACCAAGCGACAACTAAAGCCACCTCTAGTGATATTGCTGCGGCGCTACTCAGTGCGCAGGCTGAGCTTGCCCAGAATTATTTTTCGTTACGTATTGCTGATAGCCAGAAAAAACTGTTGAATGAAACGGTGACTTCTTACCAGAAATCATTTGAAGTGACACAAAATCGTTACAAAGCAGGTGTAGTAGGCAAAAGTGATGTTGTACTAGCAGAGACATTACTCAAGTCTACCCAAGCTCAAGCATCTGATTTAGGCATACAGCGTGCGCAATTCGAGCACGCGATTGCACTGTTAATAGGCAAAGCACCTTCTGACCTTACAATCGCTCCAACTCTGTTAAACGTAGGAATACCAGATGTTCCGTTATCTTTGCCTTCTGAATTGCTTGAACGTCGGCCGGATATTGCGGCTGCGGAACGTCGTGTGGCGGCTGCAAATGCACAGATAGGCGTAGCCAAAGCTGCCTTTTTCCCTAGCCTTTCACTGTCAGCATTAGGCGGATACCAAAGCAATACGCTATCTGACTTACTCTCCTTACCAAGTCGTATATGGTCACTCGGGGCAACACTGGCAATGACAATATTTGATGGTGGTGAACGTCACGCTTTAAGCGATCAAGCAATTGCGGTCTATGACGAAAATGTAGCTAATTATCGCCAGACTGTATTAACTGGTTTTAAAGAGGTCGAAGATTACTTGGCGTCGCTGCGTGTCTTGCAAGAAGAACAAAGGTTACAAGCAGAAGCATTGAAGGCCGCACGAATTTCAGAGACTTATACTACTAATCAATATAAAGCGGGGGTTGTATCGTATCTAGATGTTGTGAATGTATACAACACGAGATTGAACAGCGAGCGCACTCTTATTAACTTACAAGGTAACCAAATGTTGAATAGTGTATTACTCATCAAAGCATTAGGTGGCGGTTGGTCCGTAGCGAAATAACCCAAATTACCGACCTTAAGCCACGCAATGTAGACCAGATCTTTCGGCAGGCTAAAACGGAACATGGCAGTTTGCGAACGTTTCATTCACTTTGGCTTACGGCTAGGAGCCGTTAACAGTTATTACAAAGTATATATAGAGCCGAGCAATAATAAATGCGGGTCATTTTTGAATTAAACATTGTTATAACCTTCTGCTTTTTACTAAGATATTCGCTCCAGTTGTTAATCTCCCTATAAACGTAATCCAATTATAATTAAATTAATGCAAGCTTTATCCCTTTGGTAATATAGTTACATGAAGTGGCAATATGGGAGAGGGTAATTTAATGTCTGATATGATTTTACTAGGTACTCGCAAGGGCGCCATAATATTTGACCGTATAAGCTCGATCTGGCGTCCCCGGTCAATCGTGCATGCGGGTGTGCCCGTGTGTTACGCGGCACGTGATCCTCGTGATGGTACCTTATGGGTGTCCTTAGACCATGGGCATTGGGGGCCTAAGTTGTCTCGTTCTCGTGATGGGGGTGAAACCTGGGTCGACATAACATCCCTAAAATACCCCGAAGGTGCACGCTATATCGTCAAATACCTACCTACACCCGATTCCAACCCGGAGTCACCGTCTGCTCTGCCAGAGTACGCGGATGCATCTGTGCTTAAAATATGGAATATTACGTTTGGGAATGCCGATCAGCCTAACAGGCTATATGCAGGCACTATCCCCGGCGGTTTATTTGTCAGCGATGATGGCGGCGATACTTGGGAACTCAACCGACCATTATGGAGCCATCATAGTCGCGGGGGTGATTTGTTCGCCGGTAATGCGACGGCTGAAAACCGTTGGAATGGTACGCCTGCGAGTATTGATTATGGCGTATTTGAACCCGGTATTCATTCCATTGTTGTTGATCCGCGCGATTCGGATCATATTTATGTTGCGGTATCAACAGCAGGGGTTCTCGAGTCTACCGATGGGGGCCAAAGTTGGGAAGGTCGTAATCGAGGTATGTTGATGGACTATCTACCGAACCCTGAATCAGAGTGGGGTCACGACCCGCATTTCGTGACCAGTTGCCCGGGACAGCCTGATCATCTCTGGCAGCAAAACCACTGCGGTGTTTTTTACAGCGACGACGGAGCAAAGAACTGGAAAAAGGTCAGTATGCCCGATCTAGGAGTGAATTTTGGTTTTCCAATTGTTGCGGATGCGAATGACGGGCTTACGGCCTGGGTCGTACCGGCACGCGCGGATTCAGAACGAATGGCGATTGATGGTGGTTTGTTCGTCGCGCGAACGACCGATGGTGGAAAGACATGGCAATCATTTCGAAACGGTCTGCCACAGGATAACGCCTATGACATCGCTCTTAGGCATAGCCTTGATGTATCGGGTGATTGTTTATGTTTTGGCAGCACGACCGGTAATGTTTATGTGTCAGAAGACCGTGGTGAAACCTGGCAATGCCTGGATAACAATTTTCCGCCGATTTATTCTGTACGATTTGGCTGAATCATGCCTCGTGTTGAAATGACACCACATCTTTACCGGTTCTTTCCGCAACTAAAGGACCGAATAATAACTGTGCCATCCGGGTCGGTCGCAGGCATTTTACTTGCAATTAATGAGATAGCCCCAGGCTTTATCGATTACGTACTCAACGAACATGGTGCGTTGCGTCGGCATGTGAACATCTGTATCAATGACACCCTAGTGATTGATAAAATAAAACTCTCTGATCATGTACCGGATGACCGAACCGTGTATATTTTTCAATCCCTAAGTGGCGGCTGAGATACTCCAAGGCTATTGAAATAAAACCTTATAAGCTACGTTTTTAGCTCGCCATTTCTTTATATCTTTGCTTAAAGCTCGCGTTCAAATACTAAAAGCAAAATCCGATAACCATTTTTTTAAAGTCTCAGCAGGTAAGGGTCGACTTATGTAGTAACCCTGTATTACATCACAGCCAAAATCAACTAATGCATCCAGGATTTCTTTAGTTTCTACGCCCTCGGCTACCACCATAATCCCTAAATTATGCCCAAGTTCGATGACCGAGCGAACGATCATGGCATCTTTTTTATTCGTCATCATGTCCATAATGAATGATTTATCGATCTTGATTTCATTGACCGGAAGGCTCTTTATGCTGGCAAGTGAAGTGAAACCGGTGCCAAAATCGTCTATGGAAAGACCGATGCCACGTAGGCTCAAGTCAGTTATGACTTCTTCCGCCCGTACCGGATCAATGAAAATCGCACTTTCGGTAATCTCGAGCATTAATTGGCTTGAATCAGTGCTGGTGATCTTGAGCGCGTCGTCAATCATGCTCAGTAACAGCGGGTCATGCAAGGAGCGTGCAGATAAATTAACACACATACGCAGTTTAATGCCCTTTAAAGCTTCATCTTGGCAATAGTGCAACGCTTCGCATAATACCCAACGCGTAAGTGGATTGATGAGTCCGGTAGGTTCGGCAATCCCAATGAATTTGTCAGGGTACAATAAACCTAGCCGAGGATGCTGCCATCGTGCCAGCGCTTCCAACCCAACAATATGGTGAGTTCTAAGGTCAAGTTTAGGTTGGTAATGCAGAAGTAATTGATGTTGTTCTATGCCATCACGTAATTCCGCCATGAGACCCAGGCGTTCCATACTGTGGAGATTGAATCGTGGTTCATAAATAACATAACCGCTGGACATTTGCTTTGCGCGATACATAGCAATATCAGCCAGTTGCAGTAATTTATCGGCATTATCTGCATGTTCTGGCATCGTGGCAACGCCGATACTAACTTCCACTCCAATAGGTACGCCGTCTATCATAAAAGGCAAGGAAAATGCGCCTTGCAGTTTTTTGATGACGCCATGCAAATCACTAATTGACGCTAAATGGGTCAGCAGTACCCCGAATTCATCGCCGCCCAATCGTGCCACAATGTCCGCATCAAACAAAACGTCTAAAAGTCGTTGCCCCACCTCTTTCAATAAGGCATCACCGCTATCATGTCCTAATGTATCGTTCACCTCTCTAAAGCGGTCCAGATCCAGTAACAATAATCCAATTGGCCATTTGCCGTTTTGTGCTTCAACAACGGTATCCCTCACTAATTCGTGGAAACGGGCGCGATTCGGCAATTGCGTCACTTGATCGGTATAAGCAAATGAATAGATGATTTCATCCGCCTGGCGCCTTTCATGGCGTACCTCAGCTTCACGTAACTCCCTTTGGATCGCTGGAACCAGGCGTTTCAGGTTGCCTTTTAGCACATAGTCATGTGCCCCTGCCTTCATCACATTGACCGCCCGGTCTTCACCGATGGTGCCGGAAACAATAATAAAAGGGATATCTAATTTAGTAGAGTGGAGTATCTCAAGCGCGTCGAACGCATCGAATTGCGGCATAGTAAAGTCAGAAAAAACAATATCCCACGTACTTTTGGATAACTCATTTTTTAAGCCAACAGCGGTATCAACACGCGTATGCAACACATTATAATCCGCATGCCGAAGCTCATTAACCAGTAGCTCGGCATCATCTTCCGAGTCTTCAACAATTAAGGCACGCAAGGGTTTCACGATTTACTGTTCCAACTGCGGTGCCGGAAGCTCGTTGAGTATCAACCAATAAATCCCTAGCTGGTTAACAGCATCCATGAAATGGCTAAAATCCACAGGTTTCCTAATATAGCTATTAGCGCCCAAGCGGTAGCCATTGATAATATCTTGTTCTTCTTTGGATGAAGTAAGGATTACAACGGGTTGCAAGCTAGTACGTTTGTCATTACGCAGGCGTTGCAGAACTTCCAAGCCATTTACTTTGGGCAACTTTAGATCTAATAAAACGACAGCTGGCAGCGGATTTTCGGGACCGGTCTTATTAAAAAAATAATCCAATGCTTCCTGTCCATCATGAGCCACAATGACTTCATTTTGAATATTGTTATTGCGGAAAGCCCTTATGGTGAGCAACTCATCGTCAGGATTATCTTCAACCAATAATATAATTTTACTTTTCATAGAAATCCCTCTCTCAACATTCTATTCCGGTAAAGAGAAATAGAATGTAGCTCCTTGCCCAAGTACACCTTCACCACGAATTGAACCCCCATGGCGGTGAATGACACGTTGTACTATGGCTAAACCTACCCCTGTTCCCGGGAATTCAGAAATGCTATGCAAGCGCTGGAAAGCGCAAAACAACTTATCAGCATAGGCCATATCAAAGCCTACTCCATTGTCACTGACAAAAAACTCTTTTTTACCGTTAGAGTCTTGTTTCATTCCAAATTTAACGATTGGCTTATTCGTTTTGCCGCTATATTTCCAAGCATTTCCAAGTAAATTAGAAAGTGCTATGCGCAGAAGTGAATCATCACCTACTGTAGTTAACCCCGATTCAATTTGACATTCAACTATATGATTGGGTTCGTTATTTTGAAGCTCGAGCACTACATCGCTTGCTAATGCGCTTAAATTTACAGTAGCGTGCCGCATTTCCACCCGGGAGATATTAGACAAATCCAACATATCATCAATCAATTGACCCATACGTTGGGTTGCACTGCGAATGCGTTGTAAATAGTTCTTGCCTTGATCGTCTAGTTTTTCTGAGTAATCTTCAAGGACTGCCTGACTAAATCCATCGATAGCACGTAATGGCGTACGCAAGTCATGCGAAACAGAATAACTAAACGCTTCTAGTTCCTGATTAGCGGTCTGCAATGCTACTGCATGTAGGCGAATTTCTTTTTCTGCCTGCTTCTGGGCAGTTACATCTCGGGCAGCGGCAAACACGCCCAATACCTTGCCACTCTCATCCTTATAAACTGAGGCGTTAAAAAGGACTGGTGTCAGGCTGCCGTCGGAACGCCAGATAATTATGGGATAATCAGTGACAAAACCATTTGCAAAGACTTGTTCGTAGCTTTCCCGGGCTTTATTAGGCTCTGTGAAATATCTGAAAAAATCTGTTCCAACCAATTCTAGCCGGCTTTTACCTATCACTTTGATTGTGGCTGCGTTAACGTCGGTAATAGTACCTTCGGGATTAATAGTCACCATAGGGTCGAGACTGGCTTCGATCAAACTACGGGCATATACCGGATTCGCAATTGCATAATGAATACGCATAGCAATGGGCAACGTAATGATGAGCGAGGCTATTAGCGCTAGAAAAGCAATGCCGCTATAGCGTGTCGCCCGGCTAATCAGCGGTTCAATAATGGCGTGGAGATACACACTACCGACCTGGCGCTGTTTGTGTAGCACAGGCCAAAAGACGATTAATTCATTCTTTTTATAGTATTTCCCCTTTTCTTCGCTGACGGCAGGGGCGGTGCGAATGCCGGAACGAGAATAACTAGCAAATAGTTTGCCTTTAGCAGTGTAAACCGCTGCGGCTGCAATTTCCGGATTGATAGCGAAAGGGTTTAGGTATTCCTGTGCTGCGGCAGGGTCCTCGAATTCAAGGGATGCAACCATCCGGGTAGCTAGAATCTCAGCTTGCGCTGTGATTTCTTTTTGTTTTTGTTTGCGATAGGTATGATTATCGTAGGTAATCATGACCGTACTAGCCAAAAATAGCGATATAGTACAGCTCAGCACGGTGATGAACGTAAGTTTTGTGCGGATAGGAAGGTTATCTAGCCACTTCATTTATATGCTCTTAGACGTTCTTTTTTTCACTTTGAGTGCTACGCTCAAAAGCTTTGAACTAATGATAAGGCCATTTTGCGCAGCGGCGTCATCGTCAATATTAAAACGTACCCGGTTATCTGAAATAACAAAATTGATGATTCCGGCAGAGCCGCCATTACTGACAGTTAATACATTGCTGCCTCGCAAAGTTTCTATAGCTTGGGAAATACGCTGTTTTTCCGTGGTATCGATATAAACGATCTGGCAGCCAAGGTTGGGCTCAACCATTTTTATGGGTTTGACTATCACACTTCGAGTGTTGATGCTTTCTGTCCCCGCCACTTTTTCTAAGATGGAAATAAACTCGTCGTTACTACCTAACACACATAAGGTTAGTGGGCTGCTAGGGGGTTCGAAAGCTGCGGATGGCCATTCAACATATGCGCCGAATTTATAAAGAAACGCTGCTTTGACATCATATTCTAATGGCTCATCGGCCCTCGCAGGGTTGCCTGACAAGGTAAAAGTTAGCATGAGTCCCATTGTAATGAAGGCTTTAAACAAAGAACGACGTGACCTATATTTTAAAAATAGTCTAGGCGGTTCAATACCTGATTCTGAAATTAGAACGCCCATCGTACCGACACTACGTTTGATGTTACTCTCGCCTCAGTGGGAAAGCCGTATTCGACATGCTGATCGTGAACAAGATTTTGCTCTATATGAGATAACGCATTGTTTTTAACAGGCTGCCACCCTAAACGTACATTCAGTTCAGTACAACTTGGGGCGATGCCTGCTAACCCATGGTGATTGCTGAGTGTATCTACCCAGCGTAGCTGAGAATCTAACTCTGTATTGTGGGATAACTTCATAGAGGATCGCAGTGAAATTTGATGGCTAGGACCGCAATTTGATTGCGGGTACTGCTCAGATCGGCTTGGCCTGATTTGACACGTAGATTCTCCTCTCGATATCCATACCTAATTGAATCGCCACCAATCCAATGCTTGATAGCTTTAGCATAAATTGGAATAGTTGCAAAATTAATATACTCCCAAGTTTTTAGAGAATCAAGCTATGGGAACTGCTAGGTGATAGGCCTCTATATTAGAGCTGCGACATTTGGGATGCCACTAATTAGATATTGAATTTGAACTTACAGCTAATTAATTTTGATTGAAGCGATAGAGCGCGTTACAGCGAGATATGCACCTAGCCAGCCAATGAATGTAGCCAAGCTGATGATGCCAAGAAGTAAGTGACCATTAAATAAGCTTAAGCGGAAGTCGCTGTTGTAGAGCGTGGATATCTGCGATGTGGAATAATTAAAAAAGCCAATTACCATGGCCATCATAAATATGGCTAATAAACCCCCTAATAATCCATAAAAAATACCAGCATACAAAAAAGGTATTCTGATAAAACTGCTCGTTGCGCCCATGAGCTTGCTGACTTCAATTTCATCTTTCTGCGTCAATATCTGCATACGTACGGTATTGCCGATAATGACTAACAGCGCAATGGCTAACAAGATAGCGATAAAGAAAATGATCTCCTTACCCAATTGTAACAGCGTAGATAGTCGTTTCGCCCAATCAGAGTTAAGTAAGGCATGCTCAACATTTGGGATATTCTGCAACTCGGTTTTAAGGGCTTCGAGTTCTGCAGGATTTACCGACTTAGCTTGGATAAAGAAAGCATCCGGTAAGGGGTTTTTATTGAGTTGTTTTACGGCACTGTCAGCGCCTGATTTGGCCTGCAAGTCTTTCCAGGCGTCTTCTTTGCTGACTAAGCGATAATGTTTGATAGCAGAGTTTTTTGCTAGCAATTCATCTATTTCGGTAATTGTGTTGTTGCTCGTATCCAACTTAAGGAAAAGGCTGATCTCAGTTTCATCCTGCATATGGTTGGTGAGTGTGGATAAATTATCCACGCCTAAGTAAAACAGACCTGGCAGGCACATGGCAACAGCTACTACTAGGCAAATCAGCAAGGAGGAAGTTTTATTACCTTGCATGCGGGCGAGCACCAGTTTCATAGCTTGCGTATGATGATTGAACCAACTCATGAATTAGGTATGCCTTTTGATATATGGCCTTCGGTGGTAAGTATGCCTTGATTAAGGTGTATCACTCGATTTTGTGATGCGCTCATGCCTAATGCATCGTGTGTTGCGACGATAACAGTGACGCCTACTTGGTGGAATGCATAAAAAATTGCCATGATATCTGCCGCGTAACTTGCGTCTAGGTTGCCGGTTGGTTCATCAGCAATCAAGATAGATGGGCGACTCACGACTGCACGGGCAATCGCCAAGCGCTGCTGCTCACCGCCTGAGAGGGTAATGGGCATGACTTTTTCTTTATGCAACAAACCTACCTTATCCAACGCCGCACGTACGCGTTTACCTGCTTCATTGCCAGCAACACCATTGATGCGTAAGGGCAATATCACGTTCTCAAAACAATTGCGGTCATACAATAATTTATGGTCTTGGAAAATCAGGCCAAACCTGCGGCGCATGAACGGAATGGCCGAAGTCTTAAGTTTGCTGATGTTCTGGTTGGCAATGAGGACGGTGCCGCTGGTAGGGCGTTCAATCGCGGCAATCAGCTTTAGTAAAGTGCTTTTACCGGCGCCTGAGTGCCCAATCACAAAAGCCATTTCGCCCGCATTAATATTCAGGCTGATATTTTTCAATGCTTCATCGCTACCGGGGTAGCGTTTGGTGACTTGGTCGAATTGAATCATGGCTTGTATTGTAGCGCTAAAAAGACGATCAAAAGCTTATCAGTCAAACATGGCATCAATAAACTCGCTCACCACAAACGGTCGTAAGTCATCAATCGCCTCGCCTATGCCTATGTAGCGAATCGGTATAGGGCGCGCTTCAGCAATTGCAGCTATCACCCCGCCTTTAGCGGTACCATCTAGCTTGCTTAGTATCAAGCCAGTTACGCCTAATGCATCGTCAAAGGTCTTTACTTGGGTAACGGCGTTCTGACCGGTATTGGCATCTAGCACCAATAACACCTCATGTGGAGCACCTGGTAAGGCTTTATCCATCACTCGTTTCACCTTTGCAATTTCTTCCATCAGGTGCATCTGTGTAGGTAATCTGCCAGCAGTGTCGGCTAGCACGATATCTATATTTCTGGCCTTAGCGGAATTGATTGCATCGAACATCACCGCTGCAGGATCACCGCTTTCTTGCGAAACCACATGCACATTGTTGCGCTCACCCCATACTTGCAATTGTTCACGTGCGGCAGCACGGAATGTGTCGCCGGCGGCAATCAGTACGGATTTTCCCTCAGCCTGAAACGTATTAGCAAGCTTGCCAATGCTGGTAGTTTTGCCGGCGCCATTGACTCCCGCCAGCATAATGACAAAAGGCTTATGTGTGCTGGTATCCAAAGGTTTTTGCAAGGGCATAAGCACATCAGATAGCGCGGCTTTGAGCGCGATTTTGAGCTGTGCAGTATCATCAAGGTTTTGCCATTTAACGCGATTTTTAAGATCAGCCAGCAAACGTTGTGTTGCGTTCATTCCCACATCGGAAGTCAGCAATATCGTCTCTAGTTCTTCATAGACTTCAGCGTCAATCTTACCGCCGCCAAATAGACCGGCGATCTGGTTACCAAACTGTAAGCGGGTTTTTGTTAAACTTTGTTTTAGGCGTTCAGAGAAACTGGGTGGGAATGTATTTGGTGCTTTTTCGTCAGCCGGATTTTTTTTGAAAATATTAAACATAGATTCACATTAGATAGAATGCCTTTATTTTAGCGTAAACTGGTATCGAGCAAACATATTAGAATAAATTTGCTTAAGGTCGTTGAGTAATAGCATCTCCACCTGAACTAATGACTGCATAGCCGGGTCTTTTATTAGTGTTTGTTAGCACGCAATGCTACCTTTTATACTTAATCCGCCGTTAACTACAAATTTAAAAATCGATCAGTAACCAAAGACATGATTAATACAAAAAAAATACTCCTTATTTGTGCAATATTACCCGCCTTATTCAGCCTGGAAGCGCAGGCGAAAATCGAAGAATTCAAACTCAAAAATGGCCTGAAACTCATCGTGCAGGAAGACCACCGCTCACCGGTGGTGGTTTCGCAGGTATGGTATCGCGCCGGTAGTATGGACGAAGTGAACGGTAAAACTGGCGTGGCGCATGTGCTTGAACACATGATGTTCAAAGGGACCAAAAAAGTGAAAGCAGGCCAGTTTTCGCGCTTGGTCGCAGCAGCTGGAGGTAAAGAAAATGCCTTCACCGGGGCTGATTATACTTGCTACTTTCAGCAGCTAGAGAAATCAAAATTGCCACTATCCTTTAAGCTGGAAGCGGATCGGATGGAAAACCTGCAACTGACAAAAGAGGAATTCAGCAAGGAAATCAAGGTGGTGATGGAAGAACGCCGCTGGCGTACCGATGACAAGCCACAATCCATGGTCAATGAAGCTTTCCAGGGCGTGGTCTATAGGGCGCATCCTTACGGACGTCCGGTTGTTGGGTTCATGAATGACCTGGAGAACATGACCTATGAAGATGCCCGTGAGTGGTAC